>JALGWK010000156.1 GCA_025774205.1 bacterium | reverse complement strand
GTCGGGGTCCTTGCCGGCAGCGTAGCCGAACAGGCCCATGCCGGCCCCGCCGACCGCGGCGCCGGCCGCGCCGCCGACCTTGAGGAATTTGCGTCGATCGACATTGAATACCGGCTTCGAATCACTCATGTAAGCATCCCTTCAATCAAAGTCATTCAATCACATCTTAACCCGGGCAGTGATGCTGGCTGTCAGATCTTCTCCCCGACGGTGATGCCGGTTATTACATCTTCTCCCGGGCGGTAATGCTGGCGCTGCCGTCCATCTTCCAGAACTCCGAGGCCTCCACCTGGCGTCCGTAGCCGCTGCCCTGATCGAGGGTGACCATCATGTTGTCGAGCGGTTTGATCCGCCCCTTCACGATCGAGCGGGTGAGGCGGTGAAGCCACGAGTTGTTCGGCTTGTTGAAGGGGCAGCACCGCTTGCAGTTGGAGCAGCTGAAGCCGTTGAAGTCGTAGCACTTCGCCCCCTCCACGTACCACTTGTGGGTCCCCGGGTTATTCGACCGCGAGGTGCCCTCCCAGGTCCGGTCCCCGGACGTGATCGCCCCGCTCGGACACTGGTCGGCGCAGAGCATGCACTTGTCGCAGAACTCGGCCACACCGAAGCTGATCGGGACGTCGGGAACGAGCGGCATGTCGGTCAACACCTTCGCCAGCCGGACCCGCGGACCAAACCGGGGGGTGGTGAGGAGGCCGAGCCTGCCCACTTCACCCAGACCGGCATCCACGGCGATCGGGATGCTCAGGCCGAATCCGTTCCCGGCCGGGATGGCCCGGTAGCCAAGACTGCGGATGAACTCGGCCAGGGTGGAGGCGGTGATCGCCATGCGGGAGTAGCCGCTGCCGGTGGCCGCCGAAGCGAGACGTCCCGGGGAGTTGGCGATGGCCCAGTAATCTTCCTCGAAAGCCAGCGAGATGAAGCGGTTCATCGATTCCGGCACGTACCACGCCTCGGGTGTTCGTTCAAGCCGCTCCCCCTCGATATGGACCGGGATGGTGCGCTGGCGATCATCCCGGGAAGGGGAATAGCTGGTGCCGTAGATCCAGAGGGGGTTGGCAATGGCGACACCGGCAAGTGAGGCGCCGAAGAAGAGGGCGGCGTGCTTGACCGCCATCGATGCCTCCTCCCAGGTCATGTCGAGATCGGCCGGATCCCACGCTCCGCCCCTCAGGAGCGCGGGCCCGGACATCCTGGCCACCGATCCCGTCCAGGCATACGCGTCTCCAATTCCAGAGTACCTCCACGCGGCCGACATGAGGGCGTAATCGAGCCGGGTCTGATTGGGGACCTTTCCCTCACCTTCAACGAGGTTTACCTCGGTCATGTTCGGCTGCCGCCGCAGGCTCTCCTGGCGGACCGGGTCCCAGCTGTTGCGGCTGAAGATGGTGAACTTGTCGTCCATCCGGGCGATGACGTCGGGATCACACTGGTAGGGGAAACGGCCATCGGTAAGCTGTTCCACCAGGAACCCGCCGTACTCGCTTTCCGACTCAACCAGGTGGCCGTTCTCCGTCTCCGCCACCACCCGGGGGGCAGCCAGTCCCGCGCCGAGAGCGCCAGCTCCGAGCCCCAGCATGTGGAGGAAATTCCGCCTGTCGACTGATGATTCAGACATCGCTGGTCTCCTCCCCGGCACCGGTGTCCGGCGTGAACACGAAGCGCGCCAGGAGCACTCCCCACGCTACACCGATGAATCCGAGCAGGGTCCCCATGACGAGGGCCCCGCGGGCAAAATCCTCCTGCATGAAGCTCAGGATCACCTCAAGGACAAAGACCGCGTAGAGGAACCCGAGCAGGGTCACTCCCCACTGCCACCAGGTGAGATCGAGCGCTCGCTTTCTGGCGTATTCGATAAGAAGCAGAAGACCAGCCATGCAGGCTGCGCCGATGATGAGATGTGTCAAGACGTTGCCTCCTCCGTTACTGTTCCATATCCCATATACCTCTACCCTGTCCGCCTCCTTCTCCTCAAGGAGATAATCCGGACCGCGCAGTCCTGAATTGGATGTTGCCGGCTTGCGTTCGGGACCCTGACCGATTACTCTGCTCTCGTCATGACTGCCGCGAAGAACAGTACCACCTCGGTTGAAACCCCGGAGATCGTCGCCGGGATACAGGCCCAGGACCACGAAGCCCTCGAAGCCGTCGTGAACGCCTATCTCCCCCAGATCGTACGTGCCGCCCGCGGGGCGGGACTGAGCGCCGTGACGGCCGATGACGTTGCCCAGGAGACCTTCATCACCTTCTTCGAGAAGTCACCCACCTTCGAGGGACGTTCGAAGATCAGGACCTGGATCTTCGGCATCCTCTACCGGAAGATCGCCGAAGCCAGGCGCAGTGTGAAGCGATCGAACGAGATGGATGACATCGACGAGATCGTCGATCAGCGTTTCAATGCGGATGGCAAGTGGATCAGTCCCCCCCGTCCCGTCGACCAGGAGCTGTACGAATCAGAGGTCATGGGACTGCTCGATGACTGCCTCGAAACCGTACCTGACCAGCAGCGGATGGCCTTTGTCCTTCGCGAGGTCGAGGACATGGAGACCCCCGAAATCTGTAATGTGCTCGATGTGACCAGCACTAATCTCGGGGTACTGCTGTTCAGGGCGAGGAACAGACTCCGGGAATGCCTGGAGTCAAAAGGGGTGGGGAGTTAGGGTATGATGACCTGTAAGGAAGCACTGCATCACGTCGCCTGCGAGGACATCGAGAGCCTGAGCTGGCGGCAGCGGCGTATCCTGAAGCGCCATATCAAGGTCTGTCCCCCCTGCAAGGACTATGCCGACCAGGTCCGGGCGATCCAGCGCATCTTCCGGAAGAAATCAAGGGGATTGGCACTTGATGAGGCGGAACTGAAGCAGCTCAAGGCCACGATCATGGAATGCCTGCCGGACGAGGAGAGTGACGGCGACGGGACCTGATTTACAGACGTCCCGCCCTGCCCTTCAGCCCTCCTCCCTTCACCCTGTCTTGATCAGATCACCCCGGCTTAATCCCGATCCTTCAATAATGAGACATTTCGATGCCTGGCCTTCGCCGATGGTGGCGTCGAGGACCTGGATCTTCCCGACCCTGGTCTCTTCCGATCCGAGCGAGAGGCCGGTATCGGGATCGATCAGCGCTTCCCCCTGCCGGTAGACATAGAGGATGTTCCCCCGCTGGAGACCGCTCTTCGAGCCCGGTTTGATGTAGCAGTAAGGACCGTCACTCGCCACGCTGATGAGCGTCCCGTGCCAGGGCCTTTCCGAGAGCTGCCGGACCGCTTCCCTGACCGCCTTGTTGGCGCTCTGCCTGGCGGCCTTCCCGATCCGGGTGCCCACCCAGGAGTCGAAAGAGTTGAAATCGATCGTCTCGGTATCGAGGACCACCCCGAGGCCCGATTCAGCCCCTTCGAACGACTTGGCGAAGATGATCTCGCCGGTGGTGGTGTTCACGAAACGGACGTCAATATCGACCCGCGCCCGGGAACGACCGACTTCCAGGTTCCTGATTCCTACCGATCGCCGTTCCTCACTGAAATGGGTCACCTGTCCATAGACGGCGAGTTCGACTCCCAGCAGCTGCCCGACTTCAGCGGCCGATGCTTCTGTGAGCGCTCCGGCCATACCGAGGCCCTGCTCCTCCAGCACCGAATCGATCTCCTGCCGCTCCACGACCGTGAAGCGCTCGGAGTTGACCAGGGCCGTGACCAGCATGTCAGCCATCCCTCTGCCGACAAGAGGCGGGCCAGCGGCCCGGTTCTCGAAATTGAACACGGCCACGCTCTGCCTCAGCATGACCACGGGAACTTCGGTGATCTGTTCCTCCTCCTGGGCGGACACGATGGCGCCGGAGACCGGTATCAGGAGGAGACAGAGGAGACAGCGGGAATACTGGATCAGACGCTTCATCGCTTGACCTCTCTCAAGGGCTGAGCATCTGATTGTAGGGAGGTGGTCGGCGGGGCGCAAGAACGGGTGGTGAGGCTCAGTCGGGAGAGCCTCCTTCAAGATCGAAATTCGCCTCATTAAAGAGCGGCGTCGAGAAATACCGCTCGGCCCGATCGGCGATAATAACGACGATGTTCCCTTTCTTCATCTTTTTCGCCAGTTCGATCGCGGCGAAGAGGGTGGCCCCGGAACTGATGCCGGCGAACACGCCTTCCCGTCGGGCGAGGAGCCGCGTGGTGGCAAAGGCATCGTGGTCTTCAACTCCGACCACCTCATCGATCTGACCGGCATCGAAGATGGTCGGCATGTACCCGACGTCGGATCGCATGATCCCGTCGATCCGGCTCTC
This sequence comes from bacterium, assembly GCA_025774205.1. Lineage (GTDB taxonomy): Bacteria > Blakebacterota > Blakebacteria > Blakebacterales > Blakebacteraceae > Blakebacterum. The sequence goes on along the minus strand of JALGWK010000156.1, from coordinate 683 downwards.
ATCGAAGGTGGGTTCCACGCTGATGACCCCGGCCTTCACGCCGGCCTCATTGAGCGCTTCGGCGCATCCCATAAGTGTTCCGCCGGTGCCGAAACCGGCCACCACCGCGTCCACCCGGCCGTCGAGAGCGGTCACGATCTCCCGTCCGGTACCCTCCCGGTGGGCCGCCGTATTATCGGGGTTCTCGTTCTGGTTGATATAGAAGATGTCATCGCGACCGGCAGCAGCCAGTTCCTGCGCGGCCAGGACGGCCGAGTCATGGTCATCAGCGGACGTCAGGGTGAGGTCGCAACCCCAGTAGCGCAGCATCACCCGCCGCTCGATCGATTTCCCCTCGCTCATGAAGAAATTGCAGCGGTACCCCTTGAGGGCACAGACCATCCCCAGCGAGATGCCGGTGTTCCCGCTCGTGGCCTCGATAACCTTCATGTCGCGGGTGAGCGCCCCGCGCTCCTCCGCGCTTTCGATCATCCGCAGCGCGATCCTGTCCTTGATCGAACCGGTGGGATTGGACAGTTCCAGCTTGCCCCAGATCGATACCCCGGGTACCGGGCTGAGTCCGTCGAACCGGATGAGTGGAGTGCTGCCGATCGTGTCGAGGAGATTTCCGTACACCCTGCCGCCCTTTCCCTCAGGAATGATTCTGCTGCGGTGAACCGCTGATTCCGAACCGCTATTCAGCC
>JALGWK010000155.1 GCA_025774205.1 bacterium | reverse complement strand
GGGAAGCGCGTTCCAGAAGATGAGTAGAAGAAACAGACTGCAATAGTTCACGAATACCCAGCTCCTCCGCTGTGATCTTGACTCTCTTATTGTCATTTCAGACACTCCCGGAATTTTTCGATCCGTACAGTTCTTCACTCAGGGGTTTTAATGGATTCGGCGAAAAGATGACTTCGATGGGTAAGCCGAAACACTCACTGATCCTGAAAGCCAGATCCAGGCTGGGGTTATACTCCCCCCGTTCCAAGTACCCGACGGTTTGATAGTTCACGCTGATCTTTTCGGCCAGTTCGTTGCGTGAAAAGCCTCGCTCCTCCCGCAGAACGGCTATTCTGTTGTAGATCTTTCGAGGTTTCATGTTGTATACATACAACAAAGAGTACTACATGTCAAGTATTTTATATGACATATAGCACTATTCCCGGCGAAGTGATGTCAACGGATCGAGCCTGGCTGCTCTGAGGGCAGGCAGGAACGTCGCGATCGTCGCAACCAGGAATAACAGGATCGTAACACTCGCCAGGGTGACAGGATCGGTAGGGGTCACACCGTAGAGCTGGCTCGAGAGCAGGCGTGACAGACCAAGCGAACCGAGCAGACCCACTGCAATACCTGCCATGGCCAGAACAAGACCACTCTTGAGAACCATCGAGGTGAGCTGTGGGCCGGTTGCGCCAAAGGCGATTCGCACTCCGAGTTCGGCTTTGCGTTCATTTACCATCTGCGACATCACTCCGTAGATGCCGAGAGAGGCGAGCATGATCGCCAGGCCGGCGAAGAGAACAAGAATGGCCGTGGTAGTCTTCCTGTTCCCGATCGAGTCAGCGATCATCTCTTCCATTACTCCGAATCCGGAGACCGGCTGATCACTGTCGAGTGAGAGGACTGTCTGGCGAACTGCTGAGACCAGGCTCAGGGGGTCCACGCTGGTACGGATCACCAGATTCGTAGCTCTGCCACCAACCTGCGGTTGGGATACATAGACCTGGAGGCGCGGATCAGCGTCAAGACCCTCGTGCATCGTATGCCCGACGATTCCTATGACTTCGTAGAAGTTCGCATCATCGAAAGTGATCCGCTGACCGATCGGTTCATCATCACTCCAGAACCGGCTGACCATCTCCTCATCCACCACACAGACCAGGCGACTGTCAGAAGTGTCGGTTTCATCAAGGAACCGACCTCTGATGAGCCTTAAACCGAGAGCGTGATCGAAACCGGGGCTGACGACCCTGATATCTCCCCAGGGGTTCTGCTGATCTCCTTCGGGGGAGTATCCTTCGATACCGAAGCCGGCAGTCGACCACCTTCCCCCGAAGGGGAGAACATTGGTGGTACTGGCGAACACAACGCCGGGCAATGCTTCGAGGTGAGTGAGGAGTTCATGGTAGAAAGCCTGTTGCGATCCACTGTCGGGATATTTCGCCTCGGGGAGGGAGATATTGGCAGTAAGGATATTCTCGTTTTCGAATCCCGGGTCAACCTTCTGCAGTCCGACCATCGTCTGTATCAGCAAACCCGCTCCGCTCAGAAGGGCCAGGGAGATCGCGAACTCTCCTGCCACCAGCACCTTCCTCAGTGATCTACCACTGTGGTCGGTACAGGAGCGACTACCACCCTCCCGGAGTGTACTCTGGATATCAGTCTTCGATATCTGGTAAGCAGGGATCAGACCGAAGGAGATACCAACCAGAAGGGAAACCAGCAGGGTGAAAAGCAGTACGGGTAGATCGAGAGTGATCCCCGCGCTGTCGAATCCGGGGGGGCCGAACGCGACCACCGCTCGTATCCCCAGCCCGGCCAGCGCCAATCCCAGCAGACCACCGGTGCCTGACAGGATGATGCTTTCGGTAAGCAGCTGCTGAATAATCTGTCCCCTATTGGCTCCGATGGCTCCCCGGATGGCGATCTCCTTGCGCCGTCCGATCGCCCGTGCAAGGAGGATGTTGGCGACGTTTGCACAAGTGATGAGCAGAACAAGTACGACTGCTCCAGCCAATATGTAGATAGAAGTCCGGTAATCTTGCTTGGCCCAATCGTCGAGCGTGGTGAGCCTGAGGGTCCAGTCTTCGGGGAAGTTATCAGGTAACGATTCCTTGAGACCCTCCGCCATGGCAACCAGTTCCTGAGTAACTGTCTCGATCGACACTCCCTCATCGATCCGTGCCACCTGGTGTAACCACTCACTCAGGTACCCCTGGCTGTCTACCTGGTCAGCGGTGAGGGCCAGCGGAGTCCACAGTTCCCGTTGTGGATCGATGAGATCCTCGAATCCAGCCGGCATCAGTCCGACAATAGTGTACGTTTCACCGTTGAGTTGTAGTTCGCTGTTGATGACATCGGAGACACCACCCAGCCGGCGTTTCCAGAATCCATCACTGATAATCACAACATGGTTGTTGCCAGGTGTCTCCTCATCAGGTGTGAAGTACCGTCCCCCGGCCAGTGTTAGTCCGAACGTCTCCAGGTAACCGCTGGTCACAAGGCTGCCTTGGAGCCGCGCCGGCAGTCCTTCACCCGTGAGGTTGACCGACCAGCGGGCCGAGATCCCTGTCTGCTCGAAATACGATGTGTTATCACGATAATTCCGGAATCCCTTAATCGAGACAGGAGCCAGCATACTCTGTGATGGGTAGTGATGATTTATGGTCACCAGCCGATCGGGAGCTGGGTAGGGTAGGGGGCGGAGCAGTACGGCATTCAGCACGCTGAAGATCGTCGTGTTGGCGCCTATACCCAGTGCGATTGTCACTACGATGATGACAGAAATGGCCGGATTGGATATGAGTCGTCTGAAACCGAAGCGGATGTTCTGCGGCAGGGTGGCCAAAGTCTCACTCCTTGAATCGATGCCGGTGCGGTGAATTCTCACATGCGAACCATCGATCGGGCGGCAGATAGTTCTACCAGTTGATTCCTGCAGACAGTCTATACGTAAGGACGAACACAGATGTTTCATCTGCTCCGGGGCAATACCTGTGGAGCGTGATAAGCTGATTCGTTGTATACCGTGATAACCCCTACCCATCATACATGCGCAGGGCAAAGACCAGCTTCAATCGCCCTCTTGGTAACTAAATATTTAGTCAGACGTAACTTATCCGGCGGTGGCTCGTTCTATATGTATGACAATGCCTGAGAAATATTCAAACAAGGGTCCGGGACACCCGGGCGAGTTCGAGATCATGGTCATGCTGGCCATCCTGCGTCTGGGGCCGGATGCCTATGGCGTAACGATCCGCGAAGAACTTGAGCAGGAGACTTCCCGCACCATCACCCTGGGAACGATCTACAAAAGCCTCAGCCGGCTCGAGGCGAAAGGGTACCTGCATACGCGCACCAGCGAGCCGACCGCGGTACGTGGCGGGCGACGCAAGAAGCTCTATCACGTCTCGGTGACGGGACTGCGGGCAGTGAACCGCTCACTGTCCGACCTGTGGAGCCTGACCCGGGGACTCGATCTGGGGTGGGAGACATCGTGAATCGCAGATCCCGCATTCCCTGCTCCATCCGTCTGCTCCTGCGATTCCTCCTGCCGCTCTCCGAGCGGGAGTATTTCCTGGGTGACCTGGAGGAGTCATGTGCCCTCTCCAGGGGCCCCGACAGGAAGGCGAGTCGAGGTCACGGGTGGCTGCACGAAGTGGCCGGTTCCCTGGTTCTGAGATTCGGACACCGCCACCACCACAAACTCCAGTCCGATAATCAAGAGGGAGAGGGAGACGGAATGTTCAGGGAATTCCTAAACGACCTGCGGTTCGGGATTCGTACAATGCGTCGCAGCCCCGGTTTCGCGACCGTTGCGATCCTCACCCTGGCCCTGGGGATCGGGGCCACAACCGCCATCTTCAGCGTTGTTAACGGGGTGCTCCTGACCTCTGTTCCTTATCCCGAGCCAGAGCGTATCGTTCGGATCCGGGAGTGTAATCTCACTTATGGACTCCCATCGTTCTCGGTTTCACCGATGAATTTCAGCGACTGGAAAACGCGTAGCGAATCTTTCGATTTCATGACAGCATATACCACCCGGCGCCCGGCTTACACGGGAGGTGAATACCCCGAGAACCTGCTCGTCTACACCGTCATGGAGGATTTTCTGGAGCTCTTCGGGGCCGAGCTCGCCCTGGGGCGAGGATTCACTCCAGCGGAATTCGAACCAGACAATGAACAGGTAGCGATCCTCCGATACGGCTTCTGGCAGCGGGCCTTTGCCGGCAAACCCGATGTCATCGGTGATTCCATAATTCTGGACAGTGTCGTCTATACCGTGATAGGTGTAACCGACCGGAACTGGCAACCAATCAACGAGGTCGACCTGATCCTGCCCCTGAGGCCGGAACCCAGGTGGGCATCCAACCGGCATGAACACTGGCTGACCTCGATTGCCCGTCTGAAGCCGGGCATAACACAGGAACAGGCCCAGTCGGAACTTTCTAACATTGCTGCGACTCTGGAATCAGAGTACCCGGACTTCAATACCGGTTGGGACGTGCGCGTATCATCACTAGCCGACAACCTGATCGGGGGCCTGAGGCCGCAGTTGCTGATTTTGCTGGCCGCGGTTGGACTGCTCCTGCTGATCGCTTGCGTCAATGTGGCCAATATGATGCTGGCCAGGGCGCTGGTACGCGGGTCTGAAATCGCGATCCGGATGGCCGTCGGGGCAAGGCGGGGGCGGATAATCCGGCAACTCCTGGCCGAGAGTGTGCTGCTCTCCTTCTTCGGGGCCGCACTGGGGATCGGTCTGGCCTGGCTCGGGATTGAAATCTTCAGGGCGGGATCCTCTTCGGTCTCTTCCCCGCCTTAGGTTCTACCCGATCCGATCTGCACACGACCTTACGGCAGAGCGGAAGCAGCCGTACCAGGGTGACAACGCGACGCTGGCGTAACGGTCTGGTAGTCGTTGAGGTTGCGCTGGCCGTCATCCTGCTCGTGGGTTCTGGATTGCTTCTGCGCAGTCTCCGGCAGTTGCAGAATGAGGATCCTGGTTTTACGACCACCGACCGGCTCATGATGACGACGAACCTGACTGATGCACGCTACGAACAGGCTGAACAGAAACGTCTTTTCGGTGAGGCCGTCCTGGCCCGAATGCGGATTCTGCCGGGAGTGAGAACGTGCGCTCTCAGCTCGATGATCCCGCTGAAGGGTGATAGCTATAATTGGGGAGTCGATTTCGAAGGCGGACCTGACCCCGCTGCTGGCGAGGCTATCATCGGCCAGCACTACCGGGTGAGTGATGATTACTTCCAGACCATGGGGATACCGCTGAAAGCCGGACGCACGTTCACCTCCGGTGACGGCCCCGAGACCACTCCGGTGGTGGTCGTCAGCGAGGGGCTCGCCCAACGATACTACCCGGATGAAGATCTGATCGGCCGGCGTGTCGGGATGCAGGGCACCTGGTATCAGGTCATTGGCATTGTGGGTGAGGTACAGCACTCCTCCCTGGGAAGTTTTGATGATAATCCCCAACTTTACCGGCTATACCGGCAGGATCCGGTGACGAGTGTGACTGTCATGCTGCACACCTCGGTTCCTCCCACCTCCCTGGCTCAGGCTGCCCGGCGTGTGATCATGGCGGTTGATCCAGACCAGCCGGTAAAGGATCTCCAGGCCGTGGACCAGATAGTGACCAGTTCGATCTCGCAACCCCGTTTCCGGACTCTGCTCCTGACCTGTTTCGCCGGCGCGGCACTGCTCCTGGCCGTCGTCGGCCTCTACGGGCTCATGTCGTTTACCGTTTCGCAACGCACCCACGAGATCGGCGTCCGGATTGCGCTCGGAGCGCACCCAGGTTCCGTGCTCCGACTCATCCTGCGGAACGGTCTCGCCCTGGTCATTATCGGAGTAGTGCTGGGCCTGGTCGGGGCGGTCGCTCTGACTCGTCTGCTCGAATCCCTCCTATTCGGTGTCGGTGTCTACGATGCAGGGGTTTTCACTATTGCGCCGCTGATTCTGATCGCCACTACTATGCTTGCAGCGGTCATTCCGGCCCGCCGTGCAACCCGGGTGGATCCAGTGCAAACCCTGGGGAGAGGTTAACGGCACCCCTGTCCGCACCGTTCAGTACCGCTTCTTGGAGAAAGCGGTACTCCATCATGCCCATATCTGTCACCACTGGAATAGTGCTCGGTGCACCTATGACATCTGGTATGCTACGCCTGAAGATTCCGGCCAGCCGACGGAAAAATAAAACTGACCTGACAGTGAAATTGAGCCCGCGTATGAGTGAGATATTGGGACGCCAGGAACGATTGTATGGCCGTGAGAACCCAGTCTTCCGTGGCAAGAATGGGGAGGCCTACGGAGAATTCACATACCGGAAGAGGTTGGAGAAGGCTGTTGTGGATGCTGGGCTGTCCCGGGAAGACAACCCGGGAATGGAGCGGCTGGAGAGCATAACTACACGGACCTTCAGAAACACCATGGCTACCAATGCTGCCAGAGCTGGTATCCCCCCAATACAGATTCAGGCGATGGGCGGGTGGAAAACCTAGAGATGGTGTGGAGATACATCAAAGCCGCTGACGAGGATGAAGTTGCTGAAGGACGAGATCAGTTTTAT
>JALGWK010000154.1 GCA_025774205.1 bacterium | reverse complement strand
AAAACGTTTAATTGGGTGTCAAGTGTGACAGCCTGGTTGAGGTCACCGGTGTAACGGCCCGTCCACCGGAAAGTACGACCGGGAACCCGCTGCAGACCCTCCAGGTCGATCTCCCGCTTCCTGAGGGTTTCGAGGTGCTCTTCGGGAAAATCATCTCCGACCACCGCCACCACCCGTACACCGGTCAGCAGGGAGGCTGCCGCCGAGAAATAGGTCGCCGAGCCGCCCAGCGCCTCCACGACGCTGCCGGACGGGGTCTCGACGCTGTCGAGCGCTACCGATCCAACAACCAGGAGATCCGTCATCCCTGGCCCTCACCCCGGTCGATGATGGAGGAGTCACCGATATTGAGACAGAGGGGGCGTCCGCGCACCGAGCAGTTGTCTCCGATGATGCTGGCTTCGACTACCGCCCCATCCACCACACTGTTCCGCCCTATGATCGAATCGCGTATCACACTGCCGAGGATGGCGGTTCCGGCTCCTACCGTGACATGCGGTCCCACTACCGATCCGGTCAGCTCAGCGCCCTCACCGATGTGCACGGGGGGAACGATGACCGTCCGGTCCCCGATCTCCGCCACCTGACCGCCGCTGGTGTCGAGCAGAGCTCGATTCGTCTCGAGAACTGTCTGCGGAACCCCGCAGTCGTACCAGGCGTCGAGCGCGAAGGTCCTGAAGGTGGCGCCCCCCTCCAGCATCAGCGCCAGCGCGTCGGTGAGCTGGTATTCACCGCGAGTGCGGATATCCTCACTCACGAGACGTTCGAGGGAGGCCAGTAGGAGGTCGCTCTCGGTGATGTGGTAGAGCCCGGCGATAGCCAGATGGCTGATCGGCTGATCGGGCTTCTCAACGAGTTTGACCACCTTCTCCCCTTCCACAACGACCACTCCGAACCGGCGGGGATCGTCCACTTCCATGACGCCGAGACTGTTGCCGCCCCGCTCCACCACTCCGCCGATGTCGGCCTTGAAGATGGTATCCCCGAGGACCACGAAGACCGGTTCACCCGCGAACTCATTGCCCGCCTGGAGAACCGCGTGGCCGAGTCCGGCCATCTCCTTCTGCACAACCCACTCCATGGGAATGTCATAGGTCTCTTCGGCCCACTCCCGCACCCGATCACCCATGTGTCCCGTCACGAAGATGTACTCTTCAATACCAGCCTCGAGGAGGATGTCGATGATGTGTCCGAGGATGGTCTTGCCGGCCACGTTGATGAGCGCCTTCGGAACCGTCCAGGTGTGGGGTCGCAGACGGGTGCCAATGCCTGCCACCGGTATCAGGGCCTTCATCAATCAGCCTCCGCGAGGTTCGATTTCAGATGATCTATCTTTTCCACCGGAGTCGGATCCACCCCCCAGGCAGCCCCGAGATAGACACTGGTGTAGTCTCCGAGGATGATCAGGTTCATCATGCGCGTCAGCAGGTTCTCTCCATCGGTCGAGACACGCCGGACCGAGGCTCCTGCCGCCTCAAGCAGTCTGGCGGTGATATCGATGATCCCCCATCATGACCACCCGGGTCGCCGGATAGAACTCTTTCTGGACTTCCCAGCCCACGATCTCGTTATGGTTCATCTCCGGGAGAAGATGGCTGGAAGCAACCCGCTTGGCGTTTTCGCCCAGCTGTCCCCGCCACCTGAGGGCAACAGGAGCAAGGGGGTACTCAGGCGCATAGACCACCGGCCACCCTCTCCCCAGCCACAGGGCCAGTTCCTTGGCGGGATTGCTGAGCACGACAGATTCCCGTCCGTATTCACTGCGCAGGTTGTCCAACGTTTCCGGGATCACTGCCAGCTCCCCCAGGGTGGCGTTCCCACCGGGTGAAGCATCGCTCTCGGGACCGACCCCGGAGAGCAGGCGCACCAGGCTCACGAACGCCGTGGGAAAAGCCGCCCGGGGAGGCAATCCGCCCGCCATCGTGATCGTCGGGATCCCTTCCTGTTCGGCTTCCCGGCCAAGTTCACCCCCGGTGGTGATGACCGCCCTCTCCGCTCCCCGGGCGCCTGCTTCCCGCCAGGCCGACAGGGTCTCCTCGGTGTTGCCGGAGTAGGAACAGGCGACCACAAACGTTTCCTCATCGATCCAGAGAGGGAGGGAATAATCACGAACAACCTGAATCGAGACCGGCCATCTCCGGCTCAGCCAGGTGGCTGCCACATCCGCGGCGATCGCCGATCCGCCCATCCCGGCAACCACCACCCGTCGAAAACGGCGCCAGTCAGCCGGCGGCGTGAAGGAGTCCACCGCGGCTGCCGCTTCCCGCCACTGGTCCCCGGCCTGCTCCACCAGGCCGAGCATGTCGGAGGGATCGCGGATCGCCAGGGCGTCGGTATCATCAAGCAGGTGCCGTGGATCCTCACGCATTTTTCTGCTTCTCCTCATCATCAGCCGGCGGGCGATCAGGATCCATATCCCCGTTTGGATCCAGCATCTCGGTAACCAGGTCGCCCAGTTTGCCCTTCATGTAGTGGCGTGCGACACGCGTGACACCCCTGGTGGTCTTCGCCTGCAGAGCTTCGTCAGCACACGCCTTCGCTTCCGCATGGGTGCACGACCGGATGATCTTCTTGATCTCCGGCAGGGTTTCAGGGCTCATGCTGAATTCATCGAGTCCCATACCGATCAGGATCATGGTCGCCAGGGGATTGGCCGCCATCTCCCCGCACATCCCCACCCATCGTCCATGGCGGTGGCCGGCATCTATCACCGACTTGACCTGCCGCAGGATGGCCGGATGCAGTTCCTGGTAAAGGTAGGCTACCTGCGGATTGCCGCGATCGACGGCCAGGGAGTACTGGATCAGGTCGTTGGTCCCGAGTGAGAGGAAATCGGCTTCGAGTGCCAGGTCATCGGCCATGGCACAGGCGGAGGGGACCTCCATCATGATCCCGACCGGGATGTCCTCATCGAAGGGGACACCCTCCTCCCGCAGGCTTTCGCGAGCCCGTGTGAGGGCTTCCTTCGACTGCCGGAGTTCCTCGATACCGCTGATCATCGGAAAGAGGAGCTTCACTCGGCCATGGACCGAGGCCCGAAGGATCGCCCGGAGCTGGACATGGAAGAGTTCGGGCTCGGCGAGACTGACCCGGATCGCCCGCCAGCCGAGAAAGGGGTTCCGTTCATGCGGTGTTTCAGATCCCACCGGGATCTTGTCGCCACCCAGATCGAAGGTGCGGATGATGACCGAATCGGGTGCCGCCATCTCCACGATTTCACGGTAATCAGCGTACTGTTCCTCCTCCGCCGGGAGTTCCTGGCGGTCGAGGTAGAGGTACTCGGTCCGCAGCAGTCCGATCCCGCAGGCACCGTACTTGATGACGTTGTCCATTTCCCCCGGGAGCTCGACATTCGCCGACAGCTCCACCTCCCGGCCATCGAGCGTTACGGCCGGCAGATTCTTCAGTTTCAGGAACTCCCGTTCCAGTTCGGCGAAGATCGCCTTCTGTGACTCGAAGTACTTGATCGTCCGTTCGTCGGGGTTCAGGGCAATCTGTCCCGACGTTCCGTCGACGGCGATCAGCATGCCGGTGCGGGCCAGTTTCCTGATACCGGACACCCCCACCACGGCAGGCACTCCCAGGCTGCGGGCCATGATCGCCGCGTGGCTGGTCCTGCCTCCGGCTTCGGTCACGAAAGCCAGCACCTTTTCCGGGTCGAGATGGGCGGTCTCCGAGGGAGTGAGTTCGCGCGCTATCACCACAACCGGGCGCTGCAACTGCTTGAGGAAGAGCCGGCCGCCCGGCACCAGATGTCCGAGCACCCGTCTCCGCACATCTTCGATATCGATGGCCCGCTGGGCCATGTACTCGTCTTCCGCATGCGAGAGCATATCCCGCAGGCGGGTCATTATGGCGTTGAAAACGGTCGCGCTGTTGATCTGCGACTCCCGCACCTCCTTGATGGTCTCCTCAACCACCATGGGATCCTGGAGGATCATCAGGTGGACGCCGAAGATGCCGATCCCCTCCTCCCCCATTGAATGAGCGATCCGATTCTGGAGATCCTTGATTTCGGTCCGGGCCAGATCGAGGGAGAGTTCGAACCGTTCGATTTCAGCCGGCACCTCATCCGGCTCGAGCGCGCGCTCCTCGACCGTGAGGTTGCCCCGCTCCAGCAGATGTGTTTCCCCGACCGCGAACCCCGGGGAGGCGGCAATACCACTGATCAGACGGTCCATTGATTGACGCTCCGGAAAGATGCCGGGGATCTGTTATCCCTCTCACCATCGACCTTGACCACAAGCTCTGCGCCCTGCTCGGCTGCCAGCATCATAATCCCCATGATGCTCTTACCGCTAACCCGAATATCCCCCCGCTCCACCTGGACATCGCAGGTGTACCGTGACGCCGTCTGGACAAAGACCGCCGCGGGGCGGGCGTGGAGACCGAGGGGGTTCCTGATGACTATAGTCCTGACGATCTTCATCACGGTGCGCAGTTCCCGTCTCCGCAGGAAGAACCATCCGGCCGCCGCCGATCCTGCCACCAGCGCTGCGCCGACCAGTCCGTCGGGTGTCGAGGGGTGCGCGACCAGGAAGGGAACCACCATGCCGAGGGCCAGCGCTCCCAGTCTTTTAACCCAGGTGATGGCTTTCGATCCCCGATCCCCGACCGCGGAGGTGACCACTCCCCGGCCCGCTTCGTACCCCATCCGTATCCCCTCGGCCCGGACGACGATCTGGGGGAGGTTGAACACGACGAGGATAGCCAGAGCCCCGTAGAGCGGTGAGAGCAGGTAGGCCAGAATGCCGATCAGACCGGCCAGTGGGCGGAGACCACCCCAGAAGAACCGGTCGCCCAGATTTCCGAGTACGCTGCCGCTGGCCTGTTTGAAGCGATCCGTCCAGTTGTCCTCCCCATCGGTCAGTTCGAGGCCGGCCATCTCCTCCTCGGCCTTGATGAGCGCGCCGGCTGTGAAGGTGGCCAGGTAGGGATTGGTGTTGAAGTAGCCGGAGTGCCTGGTCAGGGCCCGCTTCAGATCGTCTTCGTCGGGATGGATGTCCCTGAGAGCCGGCAGAAGGATGGCGAGCAGACCGAGATCCTGGTATCGCTCATAGTTGTACCCCGCCTGCACCGCGAAGCTGGAGAGGAAACCGGCGAAGAGGCTTGAACTCCGAACCCGGCGCGCCATCAGATCAGCACCATGGTGACGATCCCGACCACTACCCCGGCCGCCACCCACGGCACCAGCCCGCGATGGTCGAAGAGTTCCAGGACCGAGCCGAGGCCGAGGCCGAGCACTCCGGCCAGAAGAGTGAAGGGTTGTATCACGTGAGCGAGCGGGAGCAGCTGGAGGACCTTCATGGCGAGGAGCAGGAATCCCGCGGCAGCCACCGACATGATGACACCGCGGGTCGCCGACATGATGATCCCCTCCAGGAGCAGCAGCCTGATCCGTCCGGGACGACCGGCCTCGATCGCCTGATGGGCACGGGGGATGAATCCGCCCTGGGCTTCACGCTGCATCACCATCAACCGACCACCGAGACGCACGAAGATGATGGCAGTCAGGAGCACAGCGATCCCGACCAGCCCCATATCGGTCACCCCCGAAGCGGAAACGATCAGACCACCTCCGGCGGCTCCTGCAGCCACGGGACCGATGTCGGGATAGATCGAGGCGCCGACCGGCAGCCGCTTGAGCCACAGCAGCTGGAGGAGAGCCCCGAAGTAGGCGCCCTCCATTGGCAGGCCGAACGCGGAACCGAGCAGGGTGCAGACCACCAGCGGCTGGTGCAGCATCCCCTGGAAGAAGGCTGCGCTGTCGATCGCGGCCATGGCGCCGAAGGCGGCCAGCAGGATCCAGCTGCTCACCCGATCCCTCCCGGACGCGAACCTGCGTCGCCTCCATGTATATCAGCGCCTCCACGCATATCAACGACCGTAACACCCTCGGGGATGGTGAAGGTGAATTTCTCGTCAGGCTGGGGGCCGAGTTCTATCTCTTCCATGTCGTAACGGTGGTTATTACCGGCACCATCGGCGTAGGAGGCTCGCACCGCCAGCTTTCTCAGGGGATCGACCCAGATGTCGACGACCTTCGGATCGGCGTCCGGGCCCCGGTCGATCCGGATCACCACCCTGCGTCTGTCGCCAGATCCCTCTTCCCTGACCCAGGTAGCGTCGACATTCTCCGTGTAGGCCATGAACAGCTGTTGCTGGTTGGCGATCCCCTTTGCGGGATCGGCGTTCATGAGCAGGACCTGCTTCTGCTTCATGTCATGGTCCCAGATAGTGGTGCCGTCCGAGACCATCACGCGGTCCTCAAATTCCAGCCGGAACCGGTTCCTGCCGGACAGCCAGAGTCGCCCCCGGGTCACCTGTGTCTCTCCGGCGAGGACCCACTCGAAGGTGTGATCGAAGCGGGCCGCGAGTCCATCCATCTCCTGCCAGGTCGTGCGAAGGCCCGCCATGAGATCGAGCAGCTCACGGGTATTCGACTGCTGAGCGAAAAGAGTCGTCGGCGCTGAAAAGAGAATGCCTCCCAGGAGCAGCGCCTGGCAGAGCCGACCGACCTTATGTCTCAACTGCATGATCACATCACCTTCCGTCCCAGGAGATATCCTCCAGATGTTCTTCATTCATCAGTACCGTCCTGGCCTTGGTCCCATCGGGAGGGCCAACCACCCCCAGCATCTCCAACTGGTCCATGATCCTGGCAGCGCGCGTGTAACCTACTCCCAGCCGCCGCTGGATGAGACTTATCGAACCCTGTTTGTTGGTCACCACGATCCAGCCGGCATCGCGGAGAAGATCATCCATTCCCTCCCCGGCGGCGCCCATCCCACCCGGATCGCCACGCGCGGGAGCGAAGATGTCCATGTCCTCCCCTTCAAACCCCTGACTGGTGACGAGGTTCACCAGTCCCTCGATCTCCTCGTTTGAGATGAAGCAGCCGTGGACGCGGAGCGGTTCCGGAAGGACCGGATTCATGAAAAGCATGTCGCCCTGGCCAAGGAGTTTTTCCGCCCCGTTCTCATCAAGGATCGTGCGGGAATCTGTCTTGGAGGGGACCTGGAACGCGATCCGCGATGAGAAGTTGGCCTTGATCGGACCGGTGATCACGTCAACCGAAGGGCGCTGAGTAGCCAGGATCAGGTGGATCCCGACCGCCCGGGCCTTCTGGGCGAGACGTTGAATGAGGGTCTCGATATCTGTCGAGGAGGTGAGCATCAGGTCGGCCAGTTCATCCACGATGATGATGATATAGGGGAGTGGTTCGGTCAGGTCATACGCTTCGCCCACCTTGTTTCCACCATTTACATCGTTCCCGCCGCTCACATCTTCCCCCTCAGCCCCATCTCCACCATCAGTCCCGAAACCGGTCTGTTGTTCGAATTCCTCCTGTGCCTTCACCACTTTGGCGTTGTACTGCTCCAGGTCACGGACCATCGCCGCGGCCAGCCGGTCGTACCGTCGCTCCATCTCAAGAACGGCCCAGCGAAGGGCGTCGAGAGCCTTCTTCGGATTGGTCACCACCGGCGTGATCAGGTGAGGGATCGAGTTGTAGATGGCCAGTTCGAGCATCTTCGGGTCGACCATGATGAATCGGCATTCTTCCGGACTCATCCTGAGAAGGATGCTGGCAATGATGGCGTTGATGCTCACACTCTTGCCCGAACCGGTGGTCCCGGCCAGCAGCAGGTGGGGCATTCCGGCCAGATCGGCGACGAAGGCGGAACCGCCTATGTCCATGCCAATGGCCATGGGGATCTTCAGCCCCACATTCGTAAAGGCCTCCGACTCGAGCACCTCCCGCAGCCGGACGATCCGCGGGGCGTGATTGGGTATCTCCACCCCGACCGCTGCCTTGCCCGGGATCGGCGCGACGATCCTTATCCGTTTGGCCCGCATCGCGAGAGCGAGATCATCGGCCAGGTTCAAAATCTGGTTCACCTTCACACCCGGGGCCGGGGCAATCTCAAAGCGGGTTATGATCGGGCCGGTCTGCCAGCCGGTCACCTCGGCCTTGACGCCGAAGGAGAGCAGTTTCTCCTGCAGGAGTTCCGCTTCCTGTCTCACCTCGTCCTCTGCGGGACCACGCTCATCGGCGGCGGGCAGGGAGAAGATGTCGAAGGAGGGCAGATCGAAGGCACCGGCGCTCTTCGAAGCGCCGGAGGCCCTCTTTGTCCTTTGTTTCCCCGGCGGCCGGCTTCGGGCCGGTAAAACCTCGATCGGTTCCGGTCTCCCTGCTGATCCGTCTGTTCCTGCCGGCGCATCAGCTCCCGAGCCGACTGACCCGGACACCCCAACCACTGCCGCGGCCGGTGCCTCCTCAGCGGCAGAGACTTCAAAGGCTGCAGGGACACCGGATGTTATCGACGAGTCCGGATCAACTGCAGAAATATCTCCAGCCTCCCCGGAGGGTGGAGAGAGCGCCGGAGTCGGCTCCTTCGGAGCTTTTCGTCTCCTGATCCTGGAGGTCAGTGACCCGAAGGCGTCGGCAATCCGGTCGGATACCGGGGCGAAAGAACCCAACAGACCGGCAACTGCGTTCCCGGCCGTGCGTCCCGCCGAGACAGCGGCGCCGGCAATCTCACCCGGTTTGAGTCCGAAAGCCGCCATCAGGAAGAGCAGCAGCAGGGCGAGCCACACCAGGGGCGCGCCGATACCGACCTTGGTCACCAGAAATCCCGCCGCCTGGCCGCCCCATTCTCCGGCAAGATTGTACGATATCTCCGTGCTGATCAGGAAGTGGGGGAAGGCCAGCAGGATGGAGAGGAGCAGCTGGACCGCGAGGATCTTCAGTGAGGTAGTGAGCAGCGAGCGGTTGACTGTGCTTCGCAGAAACCGCCAGCCCCACATGAGGATCACGAAGATGGTGAGCAGTGGTGGAATCCGACCGAGTTTCCCGACCATGCCGTACGCCAGCAGAGCCCCCACCTGGCCCATCAGGTTCCGGGGTCTCGCGGTGGCGGAGTCGAAGGCAGGCGGATCGGTCGGGCTGTAAGAGATAAGACTCAGAAGGAGCACGAATCCCAGGAGCAGCACCACGATACCGAGGGCTTCGCTCCGGCGGCTGGCTTTCCGCTTCCTGCCACGTCCCCTGGCGGTGTTCCTGCCGGAAGCATGCCTGCTGGAAACCTGCCGGATGGATGCTTTTCTGCTCATGAGCTTACCCCTCCGCCAGTATCCGTCATGACCCTGACAGAGCCACTGCCGCCATCGGAACACCGACAGCGCCCTTCTTCCACCTCGACAGGACTCAGGATACCCGGTCGGAGCTGACTATGATGTGATCCTTCAGTACCGGCAGGACCGGATGGGAGTCTATAGCCGCACAGAGAGCCAGATCGCTTCCGTATCCGGCGGCTTCCAGCCGGCGGCTGTGTGACGCCCGGCGGATCATCCGGATCGGAGTTTTCGGTGCTTTCCTGCCCAGTTCGAGCGCCACCCAGGCGCCGTCGTTC
>JALGWK010000009.1 GCA_025774205.1 bacterium | reverse complement strand
AGGGGGCTGATCAGGAGCAGCAGAACAGCCGGGATAATCAGGATGAATGTCCGCACACGGCATGAAGAATCGTTCCTGATCTTCACGGCCCTCTCCCGCCCGACAGGCACCTGAACGCTCTCCATTGCGGGTTGTATCCGATAGACAGACTGAATGAGTATATTCCCCTTCGTTGACTTGCGTGAAGAGCACTCATATTATGCGGGCCGTCACACGACCAACCGTCACAAAAGGCGTTACCGATCATGGATCGCGTATACATCAACACCATCGGTGAGCATGCCGGCACGGAGGTAACTCTCCGGGGCTGGCTCTACAACAAACGTTCCAGCGGGAAGATCCAGTTCCTCCTCCTGCGGGACGGGACCGGCATCATCCAGTGCGTCGTGCGCCAGAATGACGTCAGTGATGAGACGTTCGCGGTCTGTGACACGTTGACCCAGGAGACCTCGATCAATCTGACCGGTGAGGTCAGAGTGGATGAACGGGCTCCCGGGGGGCATGAACTCATTGTCGCGTCCGACGGCATCGAGGTTATACAGATCGCCGATGAATACCCCATCACTCCGAAGGAGCACGGGGCCGCCTTCCTCCTCGATCACCGGCATCTCTGGATCAGGTCGAAACGCCAGTGGGCGATCCTGAGGATACGGGCCCGCGTGATCAGGGCCATCAGGGACTGGCTCGACTCGAACGGGTTCATCAACCTCGATACGCCGATCTTCACCCCGAACGCCGTCGAGGGCACCACCACGCTCTTTCCGGTCGACTATTTCGGTGACACGGTCTTCCTGACCCAGTCGGGACAGCTCTACAACGAAGCGAACATCATGTCGTTCGGGAAGGTGTACTGCTTCGGGCCCACCTTCCGGGCCGAGAAGAGCAAGACGCGGCGGCATCTCACCGAGTTCTGGATGGTCGAGCCGGAGATGGCCTTCTACGACCTGGAACAGAACATGGAGGTGATCGAGGGGCTGACCTGCGCCATCGTAGGGGACGTGCTGCGCTATTGCCGGCCTGAACTGGAGGTCCTGGAGCGGGATATCTCGAAGCTGGAAGCAGTGCAGGGACCATTCCCCCGGATCCACTATGACGAGGCTGTGCGTCGCCTGAACGAGGCCGGTATCGACTTCGAGTGGGGCGGGGACTTCGGCGCGCCCGATGAGACCGAACTGGGCCGGCAGTTCGACCGCCCCTTCTTCGTGACCCATTTTCCCAGCCAGATCAAGGCCTTCTACATGTCGCGGGACCCCGAGCGGCCGGAATGCGCGCTGGCCTGCGACCTGCTGGCGCCTGAAGGGTATGGCGAGCTGGTCGGGGGCTCACAGCGGGAAGACAACCTGGATGAACTGATGAGCCGTATCGAAGAGCACGATCTCTCTCCCGAGGTCTTCCAGTGGTACCTCGATCTGAGGAAATACGGAACCATCCCGCACGCGGGCTTCGGTATGGGGCTGGAGCGGACGGTCACCTGGATCTGCGGGATCGAGCACCTCAGGGAGACGATCCCCTACCCGCGGATGCTGCACCGGATCCGTCCGTAAGACGCCCTGAAATTCTTGATAATTAACATTCACTGAATGAAGCAACAGGCCATGTCCGAACAGGATAACACAGCATACAAACCATCTGAGATCGAGCCGAAATGGCGTGAGCGGTGGGAGGCTGAGGGCCTCTTCAAGGCTCCCGACGACGCCTCCGATCCCGTCTACGTGCTGGAGATGTTCCCCTACCCGAGCGGGGATCTCCACATGGGGCATCTCAAGAACTACGTCATCGGCGATCTGCTGGTACGATTACTCGTTGCCGAGGGCAGGACCGTACTCCACCCGATGGGTTACGACGCCTTCGGTCTGCCGGCTGAGAACGCGGCCATCCAGCGCGGCATTGACCCGAGGGAGTGGACCCTCAGTAATATCGAGACCTACCGCGAGACGATCCGTCAGCTCGGCCTCTCCTACGACTGGGACCGGGAACTGGCTACCTGCGATCCGGAGTACTACCGCTGGACGCAGTGGATCTTCCTCCATCTCTACCGGAATGGCCTGGCCTATCGCAAATCATCGAATGTGAACTGGTGTCCCAGTTGCCAGACGGTCCTGGCCAATGAACAGGTCGAGGGGGGCGGGTGTTACCGGTGTGAGACGGAAGTGACCAAGCGGAAGCTCCCGCAGTGGTACTTCCGGGTGACCGACTACGCAGAACGGCTCCTGAAGGATATCGAACTGCTCGACCGTTGGCCCGAGCGGGTCAGGACGATGCAGGAGAACTGGATCGGTCGATCGGAAGGCGCCAACGTCACCTTTCCACTGCTCGATCGGGCGAAGGAGGCCGTGGAGGGTGCGACAGGTACGGAGGATCCCGGCCTGGAGGTGTTCACCACCCGGCCCGATACGCTCTTCGGCGCGACCTTCATGGTACTGGCTCCCGAACACGAGTGGATGGAACACTTCCTGGCCGTCTCTCCCGACCGGGAGGAGGTCACCGCCTACATCGAGCAGGCGCTCCTCAAGAGCGAGATCGAGCGTACCTCGACCGATCGCGTGCAGGACGGTGTCGCGACCGGGCTCGAGGCGCTGAATCCCCTCACCGGGGAAGCGGTCCCGATATGGGTGGCCGATTACGTGATCGAATCGTACGGCAGCGGCGCCATCATGGCCGTTCCGGCCCACGACGAACGGGATCATTCTTTCGCGACGCGTTACGGGCTTCCGATCCGGACCGTTATCGAACCGCCGGACGGAGAGCAAGTCCCTGAAGACGAGGCCTGGACCGGTCCGGGAACGCTTGTCAATTCAGGGGCCTTTGACGGGCTCACGGTCGAGGAGGGCATCAGGAAGACCGGTGAGCACCTCGAGGCGACGGGGCAGGGGGGGCCGGCGGTCACTTACCGCCTCAGGGACTGGCTGATCAGCCGGCAGCGGTACTGGGGCGCGCCGATCCCGATGATCCACTGCGGGAAATGCGGGATCGTCCCGGTACCCGATGAAGATCTGCCCGTGCTCCTGCCGGAGGGAGACATCGATTTCACCCCGAAGGGGAAGAGTCCGCTGGAGGCGGTCCCCGAGTGGGTTGCGGTTCCCTGTCCGGAATGCGGAGGCGAAGCGCGGCGCGAGACCGACACGATGGACACCTTCGTGGATTCCTCCTGGTACTTCCTGCGTTTCTGCGATGCGAAGAACGACGAGCAGGCGTGGGACCGGGAGAAGGCAGACCACTGGATGGCGGTC
The DNA here is from genome assembly GCA_025774205.1 of bacterium. Lineage (GTDB taxonomy): Bacteria > Blakebacterota > Blakebacteria > Blakebacterales > Blakebacteraceae > Blakebacterum. The sequence continues at coordinate 13,522 of JALGWK010000009.1, read as the reverse complement.
GACCACTACATCGGCGGGATCGAGCACGCCATCCTCCATCTGCTGTACAGCCGGTTCATCATGAAGGTGTTCTACGATACCGGGTACGTGAAGGATGTCGAGCCGTTCTCCTCGCTCTTCACCCAGGGGATGGTGCTCCGTTTCGGCGACAAGATGTCGAAATCGAAGAATAACGTGGTGCCGGTCGGGCCCTTCGTCGGTGAATGGGGCGCTGACACCGCCCGGATCACGATCCTCTTTGCGGCGCCCCCCGAGAGGGATTTCGAGTGGACCGATGAGGGGGTTCAGGGGGCGTTCAGGTTCCTCAACCGCATTCATCGTTTCTGCAGTCAGCAGGTGGATCTCGCCCGCGAGTACCACAGGCCGGATCACCTGCCCATGGAGGAGATGGGTCCGGCAGCGCGGAGCGCCTATCGGAAGAGCCAGCAGACGCTGAAGAAGGTCAAGCACGACGCCTGGGGTTTCCATTTCAACACCGCCGTGGCCGCGCTGATGGAACTCTACAACGAACTGAGCCGGTTCACGCCGGAGACCGACCTCGACCGTAGGGTCATGGGGCACTCGCTCGGACTCTTCATCCAGATGCTGGCGCCGTTCGCGCCCCACCTGGCCGAGGAGCACTGGAGCCGGTTCGGTGAGCCGGAGAGCGTCTTCCGGACCCGGTGGCCCGAGCCCGACCCGGAGGGACTGGAAGAAGAGCTGATTACCTTCGTGCTGCAGATCAACGGGAAGCTGCGGGGCGAAGTGGAGGTTCCCGCGGCGGACGCCGCGGAGAAGGCGGTGATGCTCGAAGCGGCCCGGAACCATGAGAACGTGGCCCGATATATGGAGGGCAGGGAGGTCATCAAGGAGATCTTCGTGCCCGGAAAACTGGTCAATATCGTTGTGAAGTAAAGGCCAGCTGCCGGGGCAGGGTGGAGTGGGGGGAGGCAGAATCTGACGGGAGGTTCCGACTCTTGATCGAGATCGACAGCCCCGTAGAACTTCCCGCGCTGCCGAACCCGTTCACCCGTGTCAGGGTACGGGACATCATCATCTGGATCGTCGGAGTCGCCTTTCTCGGTTCCACGATGATAATGCTCTTGATGGGGATGGTCGGCTTCGGGCCCCCCCGGGTCGAAGAATTCTTCCCGATAACCGTTTACTGCTTCTATCTGGGTATGATCTGCTGGATCGCCCGGCAGAACCAGCGGGCAGGGATCGATCCCGATCGCCTCATGGGATCCCCGCCGGACCGATTCAGATACGGCCGGCTGGTGCCGTTGGTGCTGGCACTGTTCATGCTTTCATTGATCAGTCTGGCGATCTTTGCCGCGATTATCAGTCAGCTGGAGTCAGCTCCCGACTGGCTGGCTGAATACACCGGTGCCTCCGAATCAACCTCCATGGAGCGATCGCTGCTGCACCGGGCCGTGGTCGCGCTGATCCTGGCTCCGGTGCTCGAGGAATTCGTGTTCCGGGGCTATTTTCTGCATCGGTTCACGGTCAAGTGGAGTCAGCGAACCGCCATCTGGGTCAGTTCGATCTTGTTCGCGATCCTGCATCCCCATATCCTCGGATCCCTGATCTTCGGCCTGGTGGCCTGCTGTCTCTACCTGCGCACGCGGTCCCTGCTGGTTCCGATGGTCCTGCACGCCATCTATAATACCATACCGACCTTCTTCATGGCGCTGGGCAAGCTGCTGCCTTCCCTGACATCCGATTCATCTCCGGAGGCAGCGATACCACCAGAGGCAGCGGCTGACCCCGGGGTCATGCTGGCGGCCATCGGCTGCATGGGTCTGGTGACCATGATCGTACTGATACCGACCTGCATATACCTGTTCCGCTTCATCAGGGCCAACTGGCCCGAGGATGACCGCATCATGCCATATTTCGCCGAAGCCGATGATCCTGACAGGCACGTTATCTGGAAACCAAGATAAGTTTACATAATATATCTTATACGAAGTACAGCGAAAATCGTGGTGGAGGCTATGGTGGCCGGGAAACCGGCCTGGCGGTCAGGGTTTGACTTCCACCCTCGTATGGACGGCCTTCACGAATTCGGCGATGACCAGGATCTCCGAGTTGTGGAACCGTACGCACCCCTTCGATATATCCTTGCCCAGCGCGGAGGCGTCGTTGTTGCCGTGCATCGTCCAGTTCTGATAGAACGGTATCTGGCGTGAACCGTACGGATTGTATTCATGCCCGTACGGGACATTTCCCCGTCGCCACCTGCTGATCGGCTTGAAATCTATATAGAGCACGTTGTAGGAGCCGTCAGGAGTCTCCTTGCCGATCTCCGGATTCCCCACCGCGATCGGGGTCTCGAGCAGCATCGTCTCCCCGTGGTAGAGTCGGGCTGTGTGGGAGCTCTTGTACACCACGATCCGCGTGATGAGCGGTTCAGAGAGATCACTGAATTCTCCCCTGATCCGGCGTCCCCACGACTGGACCGCGGATGATACCCGATGGGCTTCTGGATTCCTGAAGGTGCCATCCAGCACCCGGTTCATCTTCTCAATCGCGTCCTGGGGCGCGTTCCCGCCGATACCCAGGGTGAATACCGCTTCGGTGCCTGCAACGTGCAGAGAGTCGATATATGAGCGTATGCGGGCCCCCAGAAGCTCGATCCGTGCCGCCTGTTCCTGGTCACTATCCCCGGAAGGCGAAACCTGGGCGAAAACGGTGGCGGAAGGCAGGATGATGGCGGACACGAGCAGAATGGCAGACACCAGCAGAATGGAGATGATGAAGCGGAATCCCCTGCCCGCGGCGGTGCCGCAGGCCTTCGATGCGGGTGACGGAGGGTGCGTTCCGTCGTTCATCGGAGGATCAACCACCCTCCTGGGCGATCCGGGCGGTCTCCATGGCGGCCCGGTCGGCCTCGGCGGATCCCGGGTACGCGAGTTTCAGTCGTTCGTACACCGTCACGGCGGTTGGAATCCGGTCGGCGAGCCGGTAACAGCGGGCGGCCTGCATGAGGAACTGTGCCGCGACCGGATGGTCCTCATAGAACCGGGCTGCATCTTCATAGCCTTCGGCAGCCAGAAGGTAGTCGCCCCGCTCTTCCTGGCAGGCGGCGATGCCGGCCCGCGCGGAGGATTTCAGCAGCCGTACGTCACCGTAGCGGTCGAGATAACGCTGGTAATAGACCTGGGCTGTATCGATCGAGCCAAGGCGGAAGAAGACCTGTCCAAGCATGAAGGTTGCCCGACCCGCGCTCGGAACCCGGCCGAATTCTTCAGCGGCCTGCAGCAGGAAGGACCGTGCCTGATTGAGGTCCTGCTGCTCGAGGGCGTAACCACCCATCAGGGTCAGCAGGGAGGCCTGCTTCTCCGAGGCGCCGCGCGCCGAAGCGGAGCCCCACAGGATGATACCGGCCAGGGCCACACCGACCGCGCCGAAGGTGAGCCGTTGCTGATTGGTCTTCAGCCACTTCACCGTCCGGAGTGTCTGGGTGACGAATTTGTCCTCTTTGATCTTCTGACGCGTGATATGTTTCTTCGGACGTAGCATCGACTTTCCCTGATCATGCCGCAGGATTGGAAATCAGCCAGATCAATGTAGACAGGGCGTTACCGCCCCGAAAGGGAAAAGGCAGTCCGGTCAGAGCAGATCGAGATCGCGGAGATGCCCCTCGCGGTGACGCCAATGTTCACGAACTTTCACCCACAGTTCGAGGTAGACCTCCTCCCCGAGGAACTCCTCGATCGAGGCTCTGGCGATCTCACCGACCTGCCGCAGGGATCGCCCCCCCTTCCCCAGCAGGATCGGTTTCTGTGACTGTCGTTCCACGAAGATGGTCACGTTTATAAAGGTTTTCTTCCCCCCCCGACGGAACTCCTCTACCCGGGTGGCGGTGGCATACGGGATCTCCTTGCGGAACCGGTGGAACACCACCTCCCGTACCAGCTCGGCTACGAAGAACCGCTCCGGGTGCTCGGTTATCACGTCGGGCGGATAGTGAGGCGGTCCCTCCGGCAGCAGGTCGGCTACCTCACCCAGCAAGGCCTCCAGACCGTCATGTCGGAGCGCGCTGATCGGAACGATGGCGCTGAACCGTCCCCGCCCACCACACTGTTCCAGTACCGGCAGGAGTTCCTCCTTCGGGACCCTGTCCACCTTGTTGATCGCCAGAACCACCGGAACCGCCTCGTCGGCAGCCTCGATCGCCGGATCGATCTGCAGGTCCAGATCCCGTTCCTTCCGCCTGGTGGCGTCGAGCATCAGCAGGAGCACGTCACAGCCCCTGATCGCGTTCACCGCCTGCGCCCGCATCGCGCTCTGCAGGCGGTAAGCGGGATCGAGCAGGCCGGGGGTGTCCATCAGGATGGCCTGGTATGAATCCTCGGTGAGGATGCCGAGCACGTTCCGCCTGGTACTCTGCGGCCGGGGAGTGATGATGGAGAGTTTCATGCCCATCAGGGCGTTCAGGAGAGTTGATTTTCCTACGTTGGGAACCCCGGCGATTGCCACGTATCCGCAGCGATGATGGTCAGGCAGGTTATTATCCACGAGTGTCATGTCACGTGACTAACAGGCGGGCTCATCTTCCTCATTGAGCAGGTCCATGATCCCGTCGGTGAGGCAGAGGGCGATCCCCGAGAGCATGACTTCGGGACCAAGGCGGGTGAAATCGCCGCTCAGAACGGAATTGTCGACGTTCGAATAGAGGGAGCAGGCAGCTTCCCGCTCCACCGTCAGACCGCTCACCCATCCCTCCCGTTCGGCGATGAAGGTGACCTCGCCGAGCAGGGTGCTCACGACATAACCACTCACGAAGTGAAGCTGCAGGTGGGAATTGTGGGTGTAGACACTCACCAGGGAACCGGTCTCTTTGCCGATCTGTATATCAGGGTAGAGTTCGACCCTGATATGGCGCTTATGCTCGGGTGAGTCGAGCAGAATGGTCCAGTGGTCGGCTTCGAACTTCGCCTCGGTGCCCAGCACATCGGCGATCTGTTCGATATCTTCCGTTTTCAGAGTTCTATGCATCTTTCTATCCCACCACCGAGGCTGTGATCCACATGGCGAGTGCCGAAAGGATCGGGATGCCGAAATTGTCGTCCAGGATCCCGAATCCCAGCAGCTCGACGATCGTCGCTGTCAGGGCTCCGGCGATTCCCGCGATGAACGGCACCCCCGGTACCACGATCCCTATGATACTACAGCTGAACAGACACGCCAACGTGCCCTCTAACGTCTTGCCCGGTACCAGGGTCGTGCGGCCCCATCTCATGCCGATGAGGGCGGCGGCTGAATCCCCGATCGTGAGGAAGAGGAGTGCCGCGACCGCGATCGGTACCGGGAATAGTACCACACAGACCAGGACGCTGATACCCATGAACGTTGAACCGGTCAGTTCATACTTCTCATGGGGTCTCAGCGACTCACCGAACAGACGCTCAAAGAGTCGTCTCACCCTCTCGCTGCGCAGCCGAACAAGATCAACCGTGATGGCAACGGTGAGCGCTGTCGCGATCAGCACCGTGGCGATATCACGGTCAAAGGCGAAAAGTGAGAGCGGGAGAATGCTCATCCCGATATGGATCATCTTCCGGACCAGTTCGTATCGGGGCAGAGCCGACACTCCCTACCCTTCACCGGGAAAGCGAAGATGAAACACTTTCTCCACGTACGTGTATGAGGAGTAGGTCGGCTCCACGATGATCTCCACCCAGCTCAGGGATCGATCCTGACCGAGCGTGATCTCTTCCTCCCTCCTCCCGGGTCTACGGATTCGACGTCGGTATAGTTCTTCGATACCGCCCCCGATGTACCGTATCCGGAGAGTGAGGTAGGAATGTTCTGTCAGGTGGTAGGAGATATTCAGCCTCGTGCCCGCCTGGCTTGCCGTCACCTCCAGGGCGTCGGAGCCGATCCAGTAGTATTGCGCCCCGCTCTCCTCACTGATGAAGGTCTGGCCGAGCCGGCGCCAGATATCGATACCGCGCGGACTGTCGAACTGACGGGCCCGGCGACCTTTCGAACCGAAGGTGACCAGGTAGTTCAGATCCCGATCGAACTTGTGAACGACGTGATTGGCGCTGTCGGTGACCCAGAGGTTGCCGTAGAAGTCGGTGGTCATGTAAGCGATCCGCAGCGAACTGAATTCCGTCCCCTCACCCGTGAACCGGGCAACTTCGTGTCCCTCCGCATTGAGCTTCACGATGAGCGGACGCGCCCGGTCGGCGACCAGCAGCGAGTAATCCCGGTAGTACGACCATCGCTGGTCAGGGTGCGTCAGGGCCAGGGCTCCAGGCGCGCTGAGGATGGAATCAGTCTCGATGACAGAACGGATTCCGCCTTCAAGGTCAAAGAGGACCAGTCGTCCTCCATCGCTGTCGGAGACCCAGCAGCCGTCATCGGGTGTGAGGGCCACGTCGTACGGCTCGGCGAGGCTGTCCCCGGGAGCGATCGCGCTGAAATACCTGCGAAGGCTCAGAACACTCCCGTTGTTGAAGAGCACCGCCACCCGGTCGTTACCGCTGTCGGCCACCACCAGGTTCCCGAGCGGATCGGCATCGATCCCCCGCGGATTGAGGAACTGCCCCACCCCGCGCCCCCTCGATCCGTAGACTCCCAGGGTCCGCATGCTGGTGTTGTAGATGATCTCTCCACGTCCCGCGTTCACTCCGTAGACCGTCACCTCGTCGTTGTCTTCTTCATCGAGCGGGTCATCCCACACATCGAGCCCCGTCACCGCGATGCCCTGCGGATCGTCGAAGCGGGTCCGGTTCCCGGCATGGATCCTCAAGTGGACCGGACCGACCCGCTGCAAGCCCCACGTTCGGAGCCAGGGCGGAAAGACGAGTGACATCGGTTCTTCCGGTTCCACCTGCACCAGGGAAGCGACCCGCTCCTCTCCCTGCTGCGCCCCGGCTGCTGGCGCGGCACAGACGAGTGCGAGGGATACGACGAGAATGAAGCGGGAAATCTGTCTCATGGAGTTCGCCGCAGTCATCGGATAAGGGTGAACTTGCGGGCCTGGGTCCGGTCGCCCGCGCGGGCCGTCATGAAGTAGACGCCTGACGGCATCTGGTGACCCTCACTGTCCCGGCCGTCCCAGCCGATGGAGAGTTCATCGGTGAAATGCTGTCCGGCGGCCAATCCGGTGATGGTCCGCGACCAGAGGACACGGCCGCTCAGCGTCCGGATTTCCAGGTCAACGTCACCGGGATTCCCGATCGAGAATGAGAACCACGTCCGGTCGTGGATACCGGTCCGGTAGGGATTGGGATAGTTCTGGTGCAGGATAATCCGGTCAGCTGCCGCCAGCGTGAGTCGCGTGTTTTCCGTGGTAGTGGTTCCGGCGGTGCGATCGAGAGTCAGACCGGTTGTCCGGCTGATGTTATCCCCGGTGAAGGACCATTCGATCACCGTGCTGTAGGTCTGCTGGTCGAACAGTTCCGCGCTCGCTCCACTACCCGGGTCGTCGGGCGAACTGGTGGTGAACCGGAGCCCGGAGAGGCCGCCAGCGCCCAGACCCGCAATACCGGCGCCCCACTCCAGTGTGGCCCCCATGCCGACAGCGCCGGAAGGGAGTAGTCGGAGAGCCACCCCCCCCGCCCCGCTGCCGGCTGAATGCTGTCGGTACACAGCGGCCAGGGCCGGCAGGGTGATCTCATCATCGGAGAAATCCCCCACGTCGATCCGCACCTGCGCGTAATTGGCTCCTTCAGGGAAGTATTCCCCGGCGACAGCCCGATCCCCGGTATGGAGTATCCAGGAGGTGAATTCTGCCCATGCCTCGAGCAGGGTAGTCTCTTCATCTTCGAAGAAAAGGCGGTGGGCTTCGATCGGTATGACCGGCTCATCCGCCATCAGGGTCCAGAGTTCCAGGTTGGTATCTGTGCCGAACCGGTTTTCAAGATAGAAGGCCCAGAGGACCGCGCCGTACATGTGGTTGCCGTATGAGCGTCCCGCGGTGAGAGATACGTCGGGACTGTTCAGATAGGAAGGGAGATAGAAGTAGTAATCGTTGATGTCGTCATGGAAGACATCCTCGTGCCAGGTGGCCGAAAGCTCGGCGAACCAGGAATATGGTTCCACGTCTACGATTCTGGTCGCAAGGTTGTACGCGAATTGGATCGCGTGGTGATACTCGTGGGCGATCGTGACGCGCATCGAGGTCAGGGGTGGGTGTCCAAAGATCTGTTCCGGGAAATCGTTCTCGAGGACCATGAAGGAGGCCGCTGTCCACGGGAGGGCGCTCGAAAAGGGTTCGTCGGGGACGGTCCAGCCGAAGGCCAGGATATCCAGGAAGTAGACGTCGTACTGGTCGCCGTCACTGATCGGTTCCCGCCAGCCGAGGAGCTGATATCGGGTCCGGATGCTGTCGAGCATCGCTCCCGCTGACTCGATCCAGTCGGGGATGGAATCACCGTCGAGGTCCTCGTCGGGTACCTCCTGGTAATCGTATACCGAATCAGTGGTGTAATGAAGGAGGAAGGTGCCACCCGGACTTGCCCAGGTCTGTTTGTTCTGCAGGATCGGACGCTGCGGAACCACCTGAGCGGCTCCGAGGGTTTTCGACATCATCCCCAGCGTCTCCAGGACCATTGGCAGACCGCATTTTACGGGGAGGTTCCGTTCCCCCGGCGGGAGCGAGGCCCTGAACGCTTCGATCCGGTCGGCAAGGAGTGGTTCGAACGCCGCCCGGGAGACCTGGCGCACACCCCTCTCCTGCCCCGCTGCCTGTAGTCCCGGCAGCGCTGTCAAGAGGAGGATCGCGAGGATGCGGAGGGCGACACTACCCCTCATCAGCTGGCTCATTTCTCAGCCCATACTTGTCCATTTTCCGGTGGAGCGTACTCGGGTCGATGCCGAGGATATCAGCGGCCGTTTTCCTGACTCCCCTGGTCTCCTTCAGGACCCAGCTGATCCAGGCCTTTTCGATGCTTTCCAGGGTAGGCGGCCCGACCGGTTCCGATAGCGCGCCCAGCTGCTCAACGGAAGGTTGCCGGATACCCTCCGGCAGCGAGGAGAGTTTCACCAGGGTGGAATCGGAGAGCACGACAGCGCTCTCGACGGCATTTTCGAGTTCCCGGACGTTCCCCGGCCAGGGATAGTTCTTCAGGGCGGTGACCGCTTCGTTGGAGAAAGTCATGGTTTTGCGACCGAAGATGGCGAGGAAGTGCTCGGCCAGGAGCATGATGTCCTCCGACCGCTCCCGCAGCGGTGCAATGTGGATCGGTACGACATTCAGTCGATAGAACAGGTCTTCCCGGAAGGTGCCGTTGCCGACACTTTCATCAAGGGAGATGTTGGTGGCCGCAACCACGCGTACATCGACTTTGACCGGCTGAGTGCTTCCCAGCGGCAGGATCTCCCGCTCCTGAAGGGCCCTGAGCAGCTTGATCTGGATGGCGGGGGGAGTATCTCCGATCTCGTCGAGGAAGACGGTTCCGGTGTCGGCTATCCTGAACAGGCCGGCCTTATCCTGGATGGCGCCGGTGAAGGAACCCTTCTTGTGACCGAAGAGTTCAGACTCCAGCAGCCCCTCGGGGATCGCCCCGCAGTTCACCGTTACGAACGGCCCCCCGGCACGCGATCCCAACTTGTGCAGGGCGCGCGCAACCAGCTCCTTGCCCGTTCCACTCTCCCCGGTGACCAGGACCGTGCTCGTCGCCGGCGCGACCTTTTCGATCATCTCTCTCAGTTCAGCCATCGAGGCACTCGCCCCCAGGATATTCTCAGGGGCCGTCCTGCCCTCGACGGCCTGGCGAAGGTAGCGGTTCTCCTGGAAGAGCGTCCGTTTCTCGAGGGCGCGCTCGACCTTCAGCTTGATCTCTTCGACCGGGAACGGCTTGACGATATAGTCGGTGGCGTCGAGCTGGATGGCGCTGACGGCGGTATCGACCGAAGCATAGGCCGTCATGAGGATCACCTCGATCGCGGGATCGGTCTCCTTCAGTCTCTGGAGCAGCTCCACTCCGGTCAGACCGCCCGGCATCCGGATATCGGTGAGGACCAGGTCGTAGGCTTCCTTCCCGAACACCTCGATGGCGGCTTCGGAGGAGTCGACGGTGGTGATCTCATAGCCCATCCTTCCCAGAGCAATGGTCAGGAACTCTCTCATGGAGGCTTCATCGTCGACAACGAGGATATGCGCGTTCACGATCCCGTCTCTCCTCCCGGCAGGAACACCCTGAAAGTGGAGGTCCCGCCGGCATCCGGCACAAAGGTGATGTGCCCTTCGTGGGTGTCGACGATCCTCTGCACAACAGCCAGTCCGAGCCCGTGACCGCCGCGCTTGCTGGTATAGAACGGTTCGAAGATCTCGGCAACTTCATCGGCCGGAACGCCGGGCCCGCTATCCTGAACCCACACCTCGACCAGGGTTGCGTCAACAGCTTTCCGTTCACTATCCGGCGCCATGGTGATGACGACCCGACCCTTCCTGGTGACAGCTTCCAGCCCGTTCAGTACCAGGTTGAGGAAGACCTGCTTCATCTGCCCCTCATCAGCCTTGATGAATATCTCGGTATCGATCTCGATCTCGACCACTTTATCCCCGTCACAGGAAGGGTGATTGCGCGCCAGGGAGACCACTTCCTCAAGCAGGGAACGGAGCAACAGAGGCCGGATGTCAGACTGCCTGATCCGGGTGTAGTTGAGCAATTCCTCGATAGTCTCATTGATCCGGGCTGACTCCCGTACCACCAGGTCGAGCAGGCGGGCGTCCTCCCCCTCCGGCCTGAGGCTCTCCCGCAGGACCTCGGCCGAGCCGCTCACGCTGGCCAGGGGGTTCTTCAGTTCATGCGCGATCCCGGCCGCCAGCTCGCCGATGACGGCGAGCTTGTCCCGCCTCCGCAGCTCCTCATCGAGCAGCTTCGCGTCGGTAATGTCCTGGAATATCAGAACCACGCCCCGGACGGCTCCCTCATTACTCTGCAGGATGGTGGTGCCGATCCCCAGGGGCATCTCATCGCCACTCTCGGTGGTGATGAGGACCTCGTTCCGCCGTTCCGGCGGACCGCCTTCGAGGGGAGTGCGGATGTACGGATTGAGGGGGGCAAGTCGCCCGGAGAGCACCAGGTCGAAAGACTGCCCTTCCGGACTGGGGCCACGGTATTCGAGGATCTCCTGCGCGGCGGGGTTCATGAAGATGATGTTCCCGTCGATATCCACGGTCACCAGGCCTGAATCGATGTTCCCCAGCACGTCCGCGGTATTGATCCGGAATCGTTCGAAACGCCGGGTCAGCTCACCCAGCTCCCGGATGATGACCCGCTGATTACTGGAGATGAAGCCGCTGATAGAGGCCGCGGCAAAGAGCGCCAGCGCGATGATGACCCAGTTCCAGTAAACCTCGACATTCTCGGCCAGGCTGAAGTCAATCTCTGCCTGATGATAGATCAAACCGTAGTGCTCCAGATCTCCCCCGGTGTCCAACAAGAAAAGCACGGCCAGGAGGACGACCGAGAGGCTGGCGGCGAACAGGCTGCCGCGCAGATAGAGGTAGGCGCTGGCCAGAACCACCGGTATCAGCATGATCAGCGCCAGACTGCTCTGAGAAGCGCCCGTATAGAACACCACCAATCCCATCGCCAGGCAGTCGAGGAAGACCTGAAGGTAAAGCTGTTCCTCGGCGAGCGTGCCCGATCTCCGCTGCTGCTGAAGCAGCCAGATGGTGGAGAGCACATTCGCGACGATCAGGAAGATCAGGGGCAGGTCGACCACCAGAAAGGCGTCGATGCCATAATTGCCCCGCAGGAAGAGCCAGATGAAGACGGCAAGGGCCACCACGACAGTGAATCGAATCCCCTGGACCCAGCTGACGCTTCTGAGTTTGGCGAAGATGGTCATGATCTGCCGTAGGGAACCGGGATACCGGGTTACCTCAGTTTATGACCTTCATCATGTCGAACATCGGGAGGTACATCGCCATGACCATGCCACCGACCACGACCCCGAGATAGACGATGATGATCGGCTCGATGATGGAGGTGAGGGCGTCGACCGCTGCGTCGACCTCCTCGTCATAATAATCGGCGATCTTTCCCAGCATGTTGTCCAGCTCACCGGTCTGCTCCCCGACGTTCACCATCTGCATCACCATCGGCGGGAACACCCCTGATGCCTCCAGGGGGGCCGTGATTGTCTCACCTCCTCCGATGCTGGAGCGGGCCTCCATCAGCGCATCCTCAACGATGCGGTTGCCTGCTGTTCGGGCGGTGATATCGAGCGCTTCCAGGATGCTCACACCCGACGACAGCAGCGTACTGAGAGTCCGGCAGAAGCGGGCCACCGCGCTTTTTCTGGTGAGATCACCGAGGATCGGCAGCTTCATCTTCAGATTGTCGACGACCTGTTCACCCTTGTCGGTGGCGTAATAGCGCTTGTAGAGCTGGAAGAGTATAATTGCGCCTACGATCAGATGGATGATGTAGGTTTGCAGAAAGTTGGAGATCGCGATCACGATTTTGGTCGGCATGGGGAGCTCTACTCCCGAGCCCGCGAACATGCCGACGAAGGTGGGTACGACCACCACCAGCAGGACCGCCCGCTTCAGGGCATCGGCCTTCTCCATATAGGTCGAGACACGCAGAAGGACCTCGTCGAGGATACCTCCCACCTCACCGGCCGCCACCATGTTGATGAAGAGTGAGTTGAAGATATTGTCGTGCTTGGCCATCGCTTCCGAGAGCGTGCTCCCGGCTTCGACGTCACCGGTGATCTTCTTCAGGGCCGTGGACATCGATGGATTCTCGGCCTGGTTCTGGAGAATATGCAGACACTGAACCAGCGGCAGCCCGGCGTCGATCATGGTGGCGAACTGCCGGGAGAACTGGGTCACATCTCCGGCGGATACCTTCTTGGCACCGCCAATTCCGAGGAGTTTGAGTTCGGCGGGCTTCTTTTTGACCTTGAGCCCGCCCACTTTGCGGGCCCTCAGCAGCTGCTGGGCCTGCTCGATGCTTTCGGCCTCGATCTCCCCGGCTACCTCCCTGCCACCGGAGCCTTTGCCTGTATATGTGAAAATCGGCACAGCTCAATCACCCTTTCTGACCATCAGCGGCTTCTACTGAGGCCTTCCTTCAATTCGTCGGGATCATGGCTCCTGAGAAGGGCATCTTCCAGTTCAACCTCCCGACGCTGAACGAGATCCTGGAGCGACTGGTTCATCGTCCGCATACCGAATTTCGATCCGACCTGCATGTGGCTGTAGATCTGGTGGATCTTGTTGTCCCTGATGAGGGCCCGAACAGCCGAAGTACAGATCAGGATCTCGAGCGCGGCGCAGCGTCCGCCGCCGACCTTCGGCAGCAGCTGCTGGCTGACCACCCCCTCCAGGGTCAGGGAGAGCTGGGTTCGCACCTGCTGCTGTGAGGTGGTGGGAAAGACGTCGATGAGCCGGTTCATGGTCTGGGCGGCCGAATTGGTATGCAGGGTACCGAAGGCGAGGTGACCGGTCTCGGCGATGGTCAGCGCGGCCTCGATCGTTTCCAGGTCACGCATCTCCCCGATCAGGACAACATCCGGGTCCTGACGGAGCGCGGCCCGGAGAGCGGCGGTGAACCCGAGGGTG
>JALGWK010000510.1 GCA_025774205.1 bacterium | reverse complement strand
CCCGCCCGGTGATCGCTTCACGGCTGATCTCGGCAGGGAAGGATATCTCGAACCTGAGCCCGGCATCCTGTTGTCCGGCGACGGGCACTGAAGCTGCCATCAGGGACAGCGCCAGTGGTGAGAGGATGAAGGGCAGGACTCTCAGAGCGATGCTGTCCCTGATTCGACGCATGAGGCTTCTCCTATCGCTGGCTCTCCATCCAGGTAGCGTAATCCACCACCGCCGCCCACTGTCCTTCACCATCGAGACCCGCTTCCTCGAACACCTTGTGGGCCTTGCCGCTGCCAAGGAAATGGCCTTTCTGGAAGGCGTGCACGGTGCGCTTCCGTCCCTCGATCGAGGTGACCCAGCGGTACATGGTGGGCAGGGTGAAACCGGTCAGACCCATCGCTTCTTCAGCCNNNCCCATCGCTTCTTCAGCCAGGGTATCCGGATAGAGCGCGGCCTGCTCTTCTGCCGGCAGCATCGAGAAGAGCTCGGCGCTGGCCACGTAGAAGATGTTCATGTTGTAGCCCGCATCATCGATCCGCGGCAGGACCTCCGAAACGAAGGTATTGGTGATGCCGCTGCCCTGGAGGACCAGGGTACCGTGATAGGGGCTCTTCTCCGGATCCGCGAGACGCATGGCATAGACACCCTTGACCGCTTCGGTGGCAGGCGGCATGCCGGCGGCGGCCCGGTCGACGATCGTCTCGTTCGGTCTCGTGACGAAGGGGACCAGAACAGCGGGCCTCAGTTTGAGAGCCGCGACCGTCATGGGCCAGAGCTCCTGGGGATCCCAGGGGGTCAGTGTAATCGAGATCCCGTCCGGGAAATTCTCCTGCATCAGCTGGAGGGGTTGCGGATCGGCGTGGGTGGGACCGTCCTCGCCCGTTTTCAGGCCGGCGTGGCCGCAGATGATAATGAAGGGGCGGAACGGGTCACCCGTCAGTTCACGGTGCGCCTGCTGGCCGATGCCGTGGAGGCGCGCCGCGATGTGCTGGAGGGCGGCGATGAAGGCGGCGTAAGACGAACCGGCTCCGATGTGACCTCCGAAGGCAGAGAGACCGGCCATCATGGCGCCCATGTTGTCCTCGCAGATCCCGCCGACGGCAACCAGTCGGGCGTCGGGATTGTGGACCGCGTTATAGAGGTCCCCCGGGAAGCCGGCCGCCAGTTTGGAGACACTGGTGGAGTCGAGCAGGTCGGCTGAGGCACCGAAAATAGCGCCGTTCGACTTCTTGTTGAGGATGTTCAGCGTAATGCCGAGGGCTGCTCGGAGGGTCTGTGAGCTCCCGGCCTCCCAGGCGCACTCATCGGGGATCTCGTCGGCCTTCACGGCGTCGGTGTAGATCACTCCCAGGTCGGGCGCGTTCTCCCGCTTCTGCCGATCGAGAGCGGCCAGGCGGTCCTTCGATCCTGCCAGCTGGCCGCCGAAGAAATCAGGGATCTCCCGGTTGTCTTCAAGCAGTCCGCGGATCGTGCAGAGCGTCTCCCAGAAGGATTTCTCGATGTTGGGCTGGGTTGGCTCATCACTGAAGACCGGGAAGTCGACACCGAACCGTTTGCGCAGAAGTCATGGCCCGCACCATGTGACTTCTTGCCTTCGATGCCGTAGCACCAGCCTTTCACGGTCCGGTAGACGATCGCCGTCGGCTGGTCGTTGAAGCGCTCCTTCGAGGCTTCCTGGGCGGCCAGAACCTGGTGCACGTCGTGACCGTTCTCGACGAAGATCACGTTCCAGTCATGGAGGTAACAGAACTCGGACGGATCCCACTGCACGTAGTCACCCGGTTCGTCACCATCCCGGCAGACGAAGTCGGAGTCGATTGAAGCCTGGTTCCAGTCGAGGTGGAAACGGGTGTTCCACATCTGGGCAGTGGCCATTGTTGCGAGTGCCTCTGAGACCCGGCCGGCTGTCATGCCGCCCTCACCTTCGACCACATGGAGCATCGGAGACTTCGCGCCGAAGAGGTCCATGGCACCGAGGCCGAGACCGAAGCTGGCGGGGACTCCCACGCCGGAGGCGCCGGTGGAGAGCTTGATGAAGGGGGTAGTCGGAGTCGGGTGCCCGTCGAGCGCCTTGGCCCGGTACCGGGCGAAGAGCGGGGTCTCCTGGGTGGGGTTGCGACGGAAGCCGAGCAGGTCCTCCAGCCGTAGCTGGAACTTGTCTTCCGGCAGGAGATCGGGCTGACTGATCCGGGCGCATTCGTTGCGCAGAGCCCACATGGCGTAGAGCCCCATGGCCTTGTGACCGGCAGCGTACGAGATGATATCTGCCTCGAGGCTCTCGGGGTCGCTGAAATCATAATCCATGGTGTTGAAGAGCAGGGAGGCGACAAGCCGACCGGAAGAGATGCTGCCTCCCGGGTGCCCCGACTTGGGAGCGAAGTTGTACAGGATCCCGCAGAGGGTCCGGTAGATCATGTCGTAGTCTTCGTAGAGCCTGATTGTTTCCTCGGGGATCGGGAATGAACCAAGCTGCGACTTGATGTCTACATAGACGGCGCGACGATGACCGAATTCAAGCTTGGTGGAGGTGACGTTTGCCATGGGGATCTGCTCCAGTCTGGGCGCTCTGACTTCCGGGTGGTGCAGTGCAGCGGGCAGAATTGATGGGAATAATATAGTCCATTGAGCCGTTCGTTCACCCTAAATACAATCAGATATCGTCTGGTACGGCCGATCGTGACCGTCATCATCGTCTCGGGTGGAATTGATCAGGAGGCGGGAAACACCTGACGATCTCATCCTCACCGAACAGGAGGGGCTCACGTGATACAACTGGGGGGACGACAGGCGCGGAGCGCGATTTTGATCGCGTTCTGCATGGCAGTGTTGATCCCGGCGGCACTGATCGGCACCTCGGGAGCGGAGATGCCGGACCAGGAGCCTGCCGGTCGCTACGATCTGCTCATCACGGGGGGGATGGTGGTCGACGGAACGGGGAGTCCGGCCCGGCGGCTGGACCT
>JALGWK010000153.1 GCA_025774205.1 bacterium | reverse complement strand
CATAGGACGGATGCTGTTTGATCTGGGCGTACCCTGACTGATCGAGTTTACCCTGCCTGGTGATCAGTCCCGCCGGCAGCTGGGTCATGCCGACATCGTGTACGATCCCACTCAGAGTGAGTTCATAGAGATCGCTGGATGACATCTGCAGCCCCATTCCGGCCCGCATCGCAAGGATTGCGACGTTCACGTGGTGAAAGGCCAGATACTGGTCTGCATCTTCGAAATTTGACGTGTGCTGGATGGATTTCAGACAGAGGTCGCTGGAGCTGGTCATGTTCTCGATAAGCTGTTCGACGATCTGGGCGACTCCGGAGATAGAAGGATCCGAACGACCACGGTGTCCGCGCAGGTATTGCAGAGGATCCGAACGACCACGGTGTCCGCGCAGGTATTGCAGGGTAACCGCAACAGCGTCCTGATAGAGGTTCGTGACGGTATCACAGATCGCGTTGTCGCTGCTGACGGGGGCAGCCGCAGTCGGAAGTGTGGCAGACTCCGGGATAGTGGGTTTCTCTACTCCTTCCGGTACGACCGGCATGGTGGAGACCATGTCACTCATCCGCGCCGGGCCCTCGAGATCGCTCGCGGCCTTCTCCGCATCGGCTGGCTCGTCGGCAACCGGTTCCTCAACCGGTTCCTCCGCGGCAACCTCAACCTGCTCGACAGGATCAGGTATTTCGGATGTGTTGGCAGGGGCCGTGTCGAGGAGCAGTTCGACTTCCGGAGGTTCGTCCGGGATATCGGATGACACTTCCTGTTTCCTGGGCGCCTGGTCGGTCTCCGGCTTCGTGATGGAAGAGAAGAGATTCGTTTTATCGCTGCCCGGGCGCGTGGCGGGTGCCGTTGAGAGTTCCTCAATGGTCGTCAGAAGTTCTCTGGCCGTCACCGGTAATGATTGCAGTCGCAGATCCGGGATACCGTCGAAGAGTCCCTTCTGATCGGTATCAGGCAGGATGACGATCCGGTCCGGGTAGTCGGACGTGGCTATATCCCGCAGAAAGGAACCAGCGCCCTCGATGCGTCCATCCACTACCATCACTACCCGTCCGGCAGATTTCAGACGGATCTGCAGTTCAGTGGCAGTGGGGAAATAGCGTATCCGGTACCCGCGATCCTCAATAGCGCCGCGGATGAGGTCGACCATCGCGGTGTCGTCAGAGAGAATCAGGATCTCGGGCAACGACACACCCGGAGGAGGATCTTCTTTTCGGACCGGTCTGGTGGCTTCCGGCTCCGATGGAAAGTTTTCACTCAGACGAACCATCGGTCTCCTCGTGCAGTGTGACTGACTTGTGTTCCATGAATATCATGAATCGTCCGATGATGCTAAGGATAATAACACCCTGAAGGAGAGACAGTACGGCTAAAAAGTCGTCGCCCTGTTTCACGGTGATGGCAGTCAGGGCCAGGATGAAGGAAATGATGCAGAGAAAGATCACCGTTTCGAATCTGCTCAACCCGATCTTGAGCAGGCGATGGTGGATGTGGTCCCGACCGGCATATTCCAGCCACTCCCGGAACGTCCTGATTCTTCCGTCCACGAACCGCGTGATGGTGATGAAGGTCGTATCGAAGATGGGCACACCCAGGATCAGGATCGGAACCACAATATCCAGGGATGTTCCTGCCCCGCCCCAGTCTCCCATGATGGCGAAGGAAGCCAGGGAGAATCCCAGGATGGTCGCACCGGAGTCTCCCAGGAAGGCGGCCGCGGGTCTGCGCCTGAGATTATAGGGAAGGAAACCGAGACAGGCCCCGCCGAGACCGGCCGAGAGAAGCATGAAGGAATCCTGGTCGGTGGTCAGGGCGATGAAGCCGAAGGCCGTCATTGCGACAATGGTCAGCAAAGTCGCGAGCCCGTCGATGCCATCCAGGAAATTGATCGCGTTGGTGAGCCCGATCAACCAGACGGCGGTCAGTATGACCTCACCTGCATGCCCCCACCAGGTGGGTGGCAGGAACGTGAACTTTACGCCGGCCGCAATGACAATGATGGCAGCGCCTATCTGCACGAGCAGTTTCAGGGTCGCCGGGAGGTCCCAGAGGTCATCGAACACGCCGATCAGCAGCAGGGGGCCCAACGCTATCATGATGGCGCTGACTTCCGGGCTCCCCACGTAATATCCATAATGGAGGTTCATCACGAGGAAACCGGCGTAGATGGCGATCCCGCCGACCAGCGGGATGGCGCCTTCATGGATCTTGCGCGCATCGGGTCGGTCGACCAGATCGATCTTCTCGGCCAGCCAGCAGAGAAGCGGCACAAGTGTGAATGAAACAACTGCCGCCAGGATGAGGGGACCAAGCCAGTGGAGCCACCGAGGAGTCTGGATGTTCGATTCGAGGATGAAGAAGAGGAGGACCCACAGGAAAGCGATGATAGTGGTAAATGTCCTCCGAAGATTCAACTGATCAGTCCCCTTTCGCGCGCCTCCCCGAGCACCTCAATGACGCGATCCTGCTCATCCTCCGTCAGAGACGGATAGATGGGAATGCTTATCACCCGATGCCACGCTTCCCTCGTGTTCGGGAGGGGATCACTGCCCATGAGCCGATCCAGGGTGACGGGCACCGGACGTCTGCAGTGTACACCCTGACTCACACAATATTGGAGCAGATCTGCCGTATCTGTCTGTGTCCAGCAGAGATAGCGATACCACGATCCGAGCGATCCGGGGTCGGGCAGGATGGGAGTCAGGCCAATCGATCGGAACGGCTCATGATATCGGTCAGCAAGGAGGGCCCTCCGTTCCAGGAATTCCGGCAGCCGTGACCACTGCGCGATGGCCAGGGCAGCCTGCAGGTCGCTCATCTTGAAATTGAAACGTGGTGCCCACTCCGCTTTGCCGTCGTAATCGCGAAGGTCCCCGGCCCGCTCGATGATCGCCTCGTCCGCCGCCGAGAGGACACCACCCTCACCGGCACAGAGCATCTTGGTGGCGTAAAAGGAAAGGACCGCGACATCACCAGTGGTGCCGACCGGGGTGCTTTCCCGGCGGGCGCCGATACTCTGGGCGCAATCCTCGATCATGATCGGAACGACTTCCTTCCAGGCCGTCGTATCGAGCGGCAGGCCCCAGGGGTGCACGATGATGGCGGCGTCAGGAAGCGTGCCGGCGGAATCCATTGCGGCCGGATCGGGGGCGATCGCTCCCTCAGCCACGTCGAGCAGTACCGGTTCAGCTCCGGCCCATTCCACGGCGTGCAACACCGCCGAACAGGTGAAGGCCGGGATCGCCACCCGCTTTCCCGCGCGAAGATCGAGACTCATCAATGCCGCCAGGAGTGCCTGACTGCCGGATCCGGTCGCGATGGCACCGGGATGTGAAAGGTAGGCGGCTATCTCGTCTTCAAGAGCGATGACGTCAGGGCCGGCGCCGGGATGACCGCTCCTGAGTATCCGCAGGACGGCTGCCTCCTCGATATCACCCAGCGTCGGACGGGAGTGCGGGACGATATCAGAGATTAATGAAGAGTCGCTGACTGGTGAATCCTTCCGCATGTCGAACCCTTGCCTGTATCCCGCGGAACGTCGCGTTGCTCATGGCCATGTCGATGATCGAAGTGTCCTCGATGTGTGTCTTGGTTATCTGGGAAGCATGCAGCCTCAGAAGTCCGGCTTTGTCCTCAAGAACATCGTTGATGTCAACGAAAACGTTCGGGGTGAATCCATGGGATGTCGGTCCCTCGTAGAAGAGGAAATTGGGGATGTAGCGTGTCGCGGACAGAGTACAGGCGGTCAGATTCCGGTGATCCTGGTGGGTGTCATCCCGCCAGTGGGTGAAGATGAACCGTGGTTTGATCCTGTCGATGATCTCCTCGATCTCGGAGATCAGGTCCTGCGATAGTGGGACCTGCGTGTCGGCGTAACCTCCCCAGAAGAGATCTTCAGCCCCGAGTGCCTCAGCTGATGCTTCCATCTCCGTGGCGCGGACGTCACCCGTCCCTCCAACCGATCCATGGGTGGCGACGTAGAGGAAGATCTTGTGTCCGGACCTGGCGTATTTCAGCAGAGAGCCGCCGCAGCCGTATTCGATGTCATCGGGATGTGCTCCGATAGCCAGGATATTCACCTTGTCATCCATACCCCGTGTCCTTCGCAGGAGCCTCAGCGGCCATTGGCTGAACGCATCAGCGCGAGTGAATCCGGACCGCAGTTACATAGTAGGTCCACAGCCGACATCGCGGGCATGAACTCACCGAAGGGCTGAGTGTACACCGGGTGGGTGAATTCGTGAATCGTTACCTCGATGCCGCTGTCCCGCCAGAGCTCCATCTCCATGTATTCGGGACCGGCGGAGCCTGCCAGATAAATGTCAGCGCCCGCCTGGCGGCAGAGTGAAATAAGGCGCTCATCCGGGTGATCGGGGGCCGGCTCCAGGTTGCTGGCCCAGAGGAGAGGAGTATCGATCCCCAGGATTTCCATGAACGCTTCCACGGTGGCCCGGTTGAGGGGAGCCAGCCGCTCCCAGCTCTGGTCCCAGACCTGGTCAAGACGTTCGGCCACGCCGGCGAAATGAGGTGTCGAACCGTAGTGGGTCCGTAACGCCTGCTGGTGTTTCCGGCTCCACGATCCCTGGCGGGGATCGATCGCGACCTCCGAGAGCGACTGCCCGAAATCGTGTACGACCGGCACCGTTATCCAGGACGGTCCCTGGGCGGTCTTGAACCGGTTCCGGTTCTGCCACTCCCCCTTTTTGAACTGGACCGTATCAAGCAGGATGAAGACATCGGCCTGGTCGATCTTGTCCAGATACCCGAGCCAGGGGAGGTACTGCGGCTGATGGATCGAGGCTATCACTGGTCTGACTCCTGCGCTGAACCGTCACGATTCCGGATGAAGACAGGATTCGAGAGCAGTCGATGTCCGCGACTCTCTATCTGTAACCGGAAATAGGCGCCCTGTTCGCCCGCTTCGAGACTTCCCTCCTGATACGTCAGGCTCATCGGTGGCTCTCCCGTCACACTGTCGACCACTGCCCCCGACCGGACCAGATAGGCCGTGGCAGGGCGGGTTTCCTCCCCGGTGAAACTCCATGACGCCTCGACCGATACCGGTCCCTGCCAGGTCACCTCCTCCCCCATGAGGGCGCTCGCGCCCCCTGAGGTCACCGTGAAGCGGTCGAGCGAGAGCCGTCCATCCATGTTCGTGGCCCGCACCGCGTACCCCTTGCCCTTCTTGAGAGCATCGAGGATCGATCGGGGAGATCGGTCAGGCGCGCGAACAACCGAGAGGACCTCGTTAATCCGCTTGGGGTTCCTGCCCTGCATCTGCTGGGGATGAAGGGCCAGTTCACCCCATCCCCATGGGGCGAATCGACGTTCCCCGGCCAGGTAGGCCAGGAGGGCCTGATCCCACTGATTACCGGGAT
>JALGWK010000152.1 GCA_025774205.1 bacterium | reverse complement strand
TCCCCCGGCTGAGAACCGCCGACCGGGCCGACGAACAGCGCTGTCGGCTCCCGCAGCTCCCCCAGCCCGTTCAGGTGACAGTAGATATACGTGGCGGCGAATTCGATCGCTTCCTCGTAATTGCCGGTGGATCTGAACGATCCGCTGACATCGATTCCCACGACAAGCGTGAACCTGGACAGACGGGTGTTGTCCTCCATGTTGACGCAAGCCGCCAGCAGGACCGCGAATATCGCACCCGCAACGAGCGAGGCGACTTTTTTCCTCACTCTCATCGCATTCCTCCCTCGTTCGAGTGGCTCGATGCCGGAGGAGCGCCCTTTGAGCTGAACATCTTCGGAGTCGCTGCGCGAACCTCTTCAAGACTATTGAACGGCAAGGAGAACATCGGTCGGGCGAGTATCAGCACCGTGATGAAATTCATTGCCGCCGCCAGGAGCTGGAGCACCGGCAGTGAGATCAGCGCGAAAACCTCCCGGCCTTCTTTCTTGAACCACTCGGTCTCTTCCTTCAAGGCCGTGATCGGTCCTCTCCACAGGTCGGGTGGAGGCGGTGCCGCCATGGCAGGCCGCGGCGCCTCCTCATCCCGGGTTATCGTCTGGCGGGACAGCACCGCCAGCAGGGCTGGTGTTCCGTAGCGGCCGAAGAGGAACCAGGTCATGCCGCGCACTCCAACCCACCCGAACGAGGCGAGAAGAAGAGTGGCCACCAGACCGAGCTGCAGTTGCCCGCCGGTCTGCTGCGCGATCCACGGGGTGACGGCGTCGATCAGTTCCCGGTAGAGGAAGATGACTTCGAAGAACATCACGAAGAGTTCGACGAAGATCATCTCCAATATCATCAGGGTCTTCCTCTGCCGGAACGCATCCGCCAGGGCATGGAGACATGCGAAGCTTCCCAGGATCAGGAAGAAGAGGAAAATGAACAGGATGGGCGCCATCACTGCCGGATTGGGTTCGTATCCGGTGATGCCCGCCAGAACTTCGATCATCGTGGGCGTCAGCGTGAATGTGAAGATTATTCCTTCTATGACCGCCCAGAAGAGAAGTCCAAGGAATGCCACCCAGGGCACGCCGGGCTTGAAGTATTTGCGTGATGTCCAGTCGAGTACCAGCAGGGGCGATTTGAAAGCACCCTTGAAAACCGCGGCGACGAGCTTAACGAACGTTTTCAGTATCCCCCAGATCCAGCCCACAAGAACGACCGCGAGGCGGACAATCCCTGCCCAGTAGAACCAGACGGAGCGGCCCGCGTCCCACCATGAAGTGACCAATGCGGTCAGGAATTCTATGCGTCCGTACCTGAAGGGAACTGTGTAGAGGGAGATCATGGTGACCCATATGGCCGCCACCAGCAGCAGGACAGGCGGAAGCAGAATGATCCACTTGAGGATCACCTCGAAGGTGGAACCACCGTACCAGGCGAAATCGATCATCAATGCCTGCCAGTCGGGTATCCACAACAGCGGGGCAAAGATGATTGCGCCGACTCCGCTAAAGTCCAGAGTGGCAGAATCTTGAACCTGTGGAAGCATGATTTTGCTCCTTGTAGGGTTCGCGGATGAGAAAACCGCCCTGGGCAGGATCAGGTAACTCAATTTCGGCCAAGCATATCATTACACCCAGGGATCAGTCAATTACTGACCTGTCCCCCCGACATAACTGACTCGATACCCCGGTTGGGCGCTGCGGAAGTGCCACTCCCTGACATTGCTGATCTTCCACTTGTTTCCATTCTTCAGTGCCTGTATCCCTTTTTAAGGAGGAGGTACGATATGGCGACTGTTATAGAGTGGCGCAGGAAGCCCCGGATTGACCCACACACGGGCAGTGTCGAGGTGAACAACGGAACGGGGAAACCTTTTCTATACATTCATCCGGAAGATCAGGCAGGCGCTCTGGCCAGTCCTGCTGCCGTCTGGATCTATTCACAGGGTGACGCGACGAACCTGACCGTTGCCGGGAAGAGCATCACCGTCGATGTGGTGGGAATGGTCTCATATGCCACTTACGCGAACCTCTTTAAACGGTGGTGGGCGACAGGATGGGTCAAACGTGCCTGGGCAAGGATCAAAAGCGTCTTTGGCGGACAGGGACACCCCGGCCGTGTATTCAGGAAACCGATCGCGACCAATCTGCAGCCAAGCGGTGATCTGAAGTATGAAGCTTTCCTCTCTATCGATCCACCCGAGCCGGAAGATACGATTCTGGATATCACGGTGAAGATGGACGTAATAGCCATCACCATGGCACTGGCCGGTGCGGCAGGCACAAACGGCACAGTTGCAAGTGCCATCGCCTTTGATGAGAACGGCGAGGTAGATAAGGTCAGAGTCCTCGGGAGATTCGGAGGTGGTGAGGACAAAGATGCGAAGACGGTCAACTATGCCGTCACGGTACCCGCGGGAGGTGAGGTTAAAGTTGCCTCAGCCGCCACCGGCCCCGCTTTCGTGATCAAATCGGGCCTATCGGTTTTTATCGGTACCACAGAGGTGGAGATAATCGTCTGATAGACAGCAGGACCTTCAAATCCTGTTAAAAAAACTCGCGCTCAAGCCGATCCAGTTCCTCGGCGGCCTCTATCCAGGCGCGTTCAGTCTCCTCCAGCCTGGTTTCCAGCACGGCGTATTCCGCCAGTGCCTGCTGATAAACCTGCTTCTGCCCGATCACATCCGGATCGGCAATCTGCGCCGTAAGCACCTCGTGGCGTTCCTGCAGGCTGGACATCTCAGTCTCCAGACGGGCGACCCGTTCGCGGGGCTCCTTGAGGGCGCGATAGGCACGGTTCCTGGTTTCCGCCTCCGCCCGCCGTTCTTCGGCACTCTTGCGGCGACCGGTTCCGCCCTCGCTGCCATCGAATCCTGTTCCAGGGGGCTCGTGCTGGCTTTGATCAACACCTGCTGCCGGCTTCTCCGCCAGGTGACCTGCCTGCTGCTCCTGCTCTCGCTTATAGAGGTAGTAGTCGTAGTCCCCTTCGAAGACCCGTATCCCACCGGCCCGGATCTCCACGATCTTGTTGGCCACCGCCCGGATGAGATGCCGGTCATGGGTGATCAACGCGATCGTGCCTTCGAACCGCTGAAAGGCCTGTTCAAGCACGTCGCTGGAGGCGATATCCAGATGGTTGGTCGGCTCGTCCAGGCAGAGGAAGGGAGCGGGTTGCACAAGCATCTTGGCCAGAGCCAGGCGGCAGCGTTCCCCCCCGGAGAGCACACTGACCTTCTTCTCAACATCATCCCCCGGGAAGAGGAAGGCACCTAGCAGGGAGCGGATCTCAGACTGCGTCCAACCCGGAGCGACTCTATCGAGTTCCCGGTAGACGGTATTCTTCACTTCAAGCGCTTCCAGCTGGTGCTGGGCGAAGTAGGCCGTCTCGACATGTACACCCGGACGAATGTCTCCGGCATCGGGAGCCAGAACACCAGCCATCATCTTCAGAAGGGTGGACTTCCCTGCCCCGTTCGGGCCCACCAGGGCAACCTTCTCTCCGCGATAGAGGGCGAAGTCGAGCTGGTCGTAGACTACGTTATCCTCGAAAGCCTTGCTCACACCCTCCAGGGCGATCACCTGATTGCCCGTACGCGGCGGCTGAGGGAAGGTGAAGCGAACGTTCCTTCGTTCCTGAGGGAGTTCAACCATCTCCTCTTTGATCTTCTCGATCCGGCGTATCCTGTCCTGGGCGGCCCGGGACTTCGTGTTCTTGTAACGGAAGCGGTCCACGAACGCCTGCATATGCGCGATCTCCCTGACCTGCGCGGCATGCGTCTTCCTCATCTGTTCGTGGGCCAGATCTCGTGCTTTTTCGAACCTGGTCCAGGAACCCTTGTAAACTGAAAGGGTCCGCTGGTCTATCTCAGCCACATGGTCGACGAGCCCCTCCATGAAGGCCCTGTCGTGACTGACGAGGATGATGGCCCCCTCATAGGAACGCAGGAATCCTTCCAGCCAGGTGACCGATTCCAGGTCCAGGTGATTAGTAGGTTCGTCAAGCAGGAGCAGGTCGGGCCGCCTGAGCAGCAGCTTCGCCAGGGCGATGCGCATCAGCCATCCGCCCGAGAAGGTTTCAGTCCTGCGATCGAACTCCGATTCCTTGAAACCGAGTCCGGAAAGGACCGCCCGGGCTTCGACTTCCAGCGAGTAGCCACCCGCATGCTCGAACCGCTGACGCAGTCGTCCATATTCGGTGAGCAGCTTCTCCTGGTCCTGCCCCTCCTCCGTCGACGACAGTTCCTCTTCAAGCAGCTCGAGGCGATGCTCCATGGTCGTGAGTTCGCCCGCGGCGGTCATAGCTTCTTCGAGGATCGACCGACCGCGCATCTCGATTGCTTCCTGCCTGAGGTATCCGACGACCGTGCCCTTGGCCCGGGAGACCGTTCCCCGATCCGCATACTGCTTCCCCGCCGCGATCTCCAGCAGGGTCGTCTTGCCCGATCCGTTCGGACCCACCAGTCCGAACCGGTCGCGCACTCCGACATGCAGCGCAGCGTCCTCGAACAGGACCTGGTCGCCGAATGATTTCGCTATGTCGGTGAGGGTCAGGATCACGGGAACACAATCTAGTCACTAATGCCCGGAGGAACCAGCGAGGCCATTGCTGGTCCTCTTCGAATAAATACGCTACTCTTGCCCACTGAATCCATACCCTGAGTGGAGGTTCTGGAACATGCACCTGTCAGCATTGCTCATCATCCGGGAGAAATTCCGTTCGATACTCACCGCGATGATTCCCCTGCTCCTGTTCTGCGCCATTGGTTGTCAATCAGGTGAGAATCTCCTTCAGGACGATCGGGTCGACTGGAACCGGTACTATTCCAATGACGAAACCAACATCATCATGCAGCGCTACGCTCAGAAATATCCCCATCTGACCAGCCTCTATTCGATCGGGAAAAGTTATCTGGGCGTGAACCTGATGGTGATGGAGGTCACCACAACTTCGATAACAGACCTGCCGAAGAGAAACCCGGCTTCTATGTCGACGGGAATATTCACTCCGGGGAGCTGACCGGATCGGCGGTAACGCTCTACCTGATGGGATACCTGCTCGACCGCTATGGTGAAGATCCGGAAGTTACACGCCTGCTCGACACGCGGGTCTTCTACCTGCGCCCCAAGTTCAATCCCGACGGTGCCGATCTGGCCCTGCTGAAGGATGTCTCACTCCGCAGCACCGTCCACCCGGTTGACAATGACGATGACGGTCAGGCCGATGAAGACCCCGCTGAAGACCTGAACGGCGACGGCTACATCACCCGGATGCGCATTCCCGATCCCGAGGGGAACATGCTGATCAGCGGGGACGATGCCAGGATCATGATCAGAAGAGGCAGGGATGTTACGGAGGGATCCTTTTACCGGGTGGTCAGCGAGGGTATCGACAACGACCGGGATGGCAGACTGAACGAGGACGACATCGGCGGTCTCGACATGA
>JALGWK010000151.1 GCA_025774205.1 bacterium | reverse complement strand
ATGACGACCGGTATCTCTGCCAGCGAGGCGTAGCCGATATTCTCCTGCTTCAGGGAGAACCCGGGACCGCTCGTGGCCGTCAGCGATTTCGCGCCCCCGAGGGAGGCTCCGATCACCGCGCCCATCGCCGCGATCTCGTCCTCCATCTGCATGAAGCGGCCGCCCACAGCCGGCAGCTGTCGGGCAAGATGTTCAGCGATCTCTGTCGAGGGAGTGATGGGATAACCCGCAAAGAAGCGGCACCCGGCCGCGATCGCGCCTTCCGCGACCGCGATATTCCCCTGCATCATTTGTGTTCTGGGATCCACGTCGGTTATCCCCTGATGTGATACCCTGTTTTCCGCGCTCTTTCGCAATCCTTACGGATCAGGAACAGGTAACATCGTATGAGAACCCCCTGCGGGAAACAGAATTGTCCTGATCGGGGAGCAATCGACGCAGCGCCTGGCGGGCATGGAAGACGCGACTGGCCACGGTGCCCCTGGGGATACCCATCATCCAGCTCAACTCCTCGTAGCTGAGTTCGGAGATGTCCTTGAGGACCAGCAGCTCCCGTTTGGCTTCATCGAGCCGGTTGAGGGCGGTCCATATCCGGCTCCTGGTCTCCTCCGAGACGGCGTGGCGTTCGGTGTCGGCGTGTTCGTCGGAGAGGATCAGGGAGCCTTCCTCGGTCATCGATTCGACCGACAGGGTTTTCTTCGTGCGGCGGTATTGATCGTGATGGAGGTTCCGGGCGATCATGAGGGCCCAGGGCGCGAAGGGACGCTCCGGATCGTACTGATCGATCCGGCGCCAGGCGCGGATGAAGGTATCCTGGGTCAGGTCGCGGGCATCTTCCACGGAGCCGGTCAGGGCATAGAGCAGTCCGAACACTCTTTGCTCGTGGTGGCGCACGATCGGTTCGTAGGCGTCACTCTCTCCACGACGGCAGCGTCGCAGGAGGTCACGTTCCCTCTCCCGGTCCATCTCCGGGACACTGTTCGATTTCGTTCCGGACATGTCAGGCCTCTTCCTCGTCGAGCATTTCCATCATCTGCCGCCGGTACCGATCGAACGCTTCACGTCCCGTGGCCGTGAGACTGAGGATGGTGTTCGGTTTCTTCCCCACGAATTTCTTCTCGACGCGCAGGTATCCGGCCTCCTCCAGCCGACTCAGGTGGGAGGAGAGGTTTCCGAAGGTCAGACCGGTCTGGCTCTGCAGGAAGAGGAAGTCGGCGCTCTCCACGACGGCGAGATACGACATGATCATAAGTCTCGCCGGTTCGTGGATCAGTCGGTTGATCCCGCCCGGTGATCCTTCCGTCCCGGACACGATCACTCCTCCTCGCTGACGGGGGTGTCGTCCGGCAGAGGATTCTGAATCATGAACCTGATGAAGATGAAGAGCCCCATCGTCAGAATCACAACTCCGGACCAGAGCAGGGGAGCGCCCGTGTCCAGGAGTATGATGAGGGTAACCGTCATCCCCACCAGGATGGCGTGGACATAACCCCGGATGAGATCGTTCCGGTGCGCGATGACCGCCATCGGCAGGAAGACGATGGTGCCGGCGCCCAGGGCGAACAACAGGTGGTCGGTCCCGACCTGTATGATCCCCATGGTCTGGAGCAGGACCAGGAATGCCTGGATCAAAACAATGAGGGCCAGGACCACACCGGCCTTGCGTATCTTCAACCGTCTCTCAACTCCAGGTTTCATTGTGCCCATCCTTCGGGCGGTGATCCAGCGTTTCCCCAGCCAGGGGATCGTACTTATCACGAGGCAGTAGAGGAGGTAGATCGGCATGGCCTCCCGGAATATGTAGGTGTCCCCGGTGAAATCGACCAGCAGGGCCCAGGCTCCCACAAGGAGGAGTCCGATCTGGATATCATGAAGTCCGTCCCGGAACTTGGACGAGTACGCTTTGCGTTCGATCGTTTCGAGATCGATGGGCTGCGACATCAGGTGCTCCTTTTCGATATTCGGTGCCGACAGGGACTGCTTCGACTGATCCTGTTTGTTATTCGCAAAGCAGTTTGCCACACAAAGTACTTTGTCAATGTACAGGATAATACGCGACCGCGCCAGAGGTGTTTCACTTTTATTCGAGAAATTCCGACAGGATATTCGACCGGCACACAGGGACTCACGGAACAGATGTGCCGGGAACCCGGGACGAGGTGTATCGGGGACTCAGGACGAGGTGTACAGAGGACTCACGACCAGTCGTACGGGGGACTCACGACCAGCTGCTAACTCCCTCCCTCGAGGTTGCGGAGGGTGAAGATCCGTTCGGGGATCTCGACATCCATCTCGAAGTCAATGATCTCCATGACCGTGCTCGTGTCGGCCTGCAGGGCGTTGTTGAGTTCGATGCGCATGGGATACCAGCGCCCGTCGATCAGCCGGATATCTCCCAGCAGTGATGTCTTGAGCAGTTTCCCACTCTTCGCAAACTGCTCTTCCTTCAGCGGGACCCACCGTTCGGCATCGATCCAGAGACGGAGGCTCTGATACGCCAGATCGGGCCGTTTCGCCGTCAGATAGAGGACCCATGTCGGGCGCCCGTCGAGGGTTTCCTCCCTCTCAATGACAGCGGTGTAGTCATCCACCATGCTCGGATTCTCGCTGGCGTCGCCGTAGGAGAAGTCACTCCCCATCAGGCCCTGCCTCAGCATGTGTCCCTGGATCCGGATACTCTTGCCGACCCGGGGGATAAAGATCCACATCCGATCCCCCTCCAGGCGGAGGAACCGGCTGCCCGCGTCACGGGCAGGGGAGGTGAATTCCAGAAAGGAGCGGTCGGTCCCCTCCGACCACGAATTGAACTCCATCTCCCGCGACACCCCGTTGCGGTAATTGATGGTCATCTTCGCCGTCATCCGGCCGGTTGAGAAGGTCATGTTCGTGTCCACCCGCTGGAGTATCTCCTCCGGAGTGGGCTGGGCGGAGGCGATCGCTGGAGCCAGCATGATGAGAAGAAGGGTGAGCGGCCATATCAGCGTGCCCTTCTCCCTGGACGGAGTCCTGGACGGCGATCCGGCGTTTCGATGGTCAAGTGTGAGGGTTTTCATGAATCGTCGCCTCATTCTCTCAATGCCTCCGCCGGGTTCATCCTGATCGCCCGTCGCGCCGGCAGCAGGGTGGCGATTCCCGCTGTCAGCACTCCCACGGCGATGCCGATGATCAGGTGACTCAGCCTCCAGTCGGGATACATGACACTGCTGATCGGCCAGTCCATACCCTCTACCGCCTTCGCCATGTTGAGACCGGTTTTCTCGAGCCAGATGGCGAAGCCGCTGCCCACCAGACCGCCGATGACGGCGCCGATCAGGCCGATGATGAGACCCTCATCGATGATCAGCATCATGATGCTCCGGTTGTTCATCCCCATTGCGCGCAGCATCCCGAACTCCTGGGTCCGTTCGATCACCGTCATGATCATGGTGTTGACAATGATCAGGCCCGCCATGAGCAGGAAGATGAACATGATGGCGCCGTAGATGCTGTCGGCCATCTCCCACATCTGTGCTATCTCACTCTGATCCAGCCATGAGACGGCTGCCACGCCGCCGATCACCAGCGGATCGAGTTCCTCCTGGAGTGACCCGGCTATCTCGCGCGACAGTTCAAAGTCTTCCAAGAATACCAGTATCTCGGTCGTGCTGTCCTCCAGGTCAGTCATGTACTGGGCCTGGTCGAGGGGCATGAAGATGGTCATTCGGTCAAGCGGATCGATTCCCGTGGAGGTCAGGCCGGTGATCGGGGCCCTGATGCCGCCGAGGGAGCGGTAGGCGGTCTGACCGAGCAGGGTCAGGGTGTCCCCGACCGATACCTCCAGCTCTTCGGCCAGCAGGTAACCGATGAGCATCCCGGTCTCTCCGGCCTGCGGTGCCCGCCCTTCCGAGACCATCGATATGATATCCAGGTAGCCGATTTCCCGTTCCAGGTCGGCGCCGAGGAGCATGGCCGGTTTGTTGTCGAGGCCGTTATCGATCAGGACCGCCGTCTTGATCCGGGGCATGGCCTCCACCACAGTGGGGTGGGAACGGATGACCGGCAGGAGTTCGGAGATATGCTGCACATTCAGGTGCATCGGGAGGAATCGCTCCCGGGCCGGGAACTCACTATGGGTAATCCGGACATGTCCGGTCTGGACCTTGGTCATGCTGTCGAGGAAATCGTCCACGATGCCGTTGATGTAGCCGAAGGAGAAAGTCACCGCCGCAACCGCCACCAGGATCGCGCTCATGGTAAGCAGGGTGCGCCGGGTATTGCGCCGGGTGTTCCGCGCCGCGAGGCTGAGCAGGGGCAGACGCAGTCTCGACTCAGACATGGCGGAGAGCCTCCACGGCCTTGAGTCTGCTCGCCCTGGCCGCGGGATACCAGGCCGCTGCGGTCGCCATCAGTCCGGTGAAGAGCCAGATCAGGAAGATCATGATGAAGCTGACGGTGGGGTAGATCACCCCCTTGACCGGATAGCCGATATCCATGTCGCCGTAGGTGGCGGTGAGGTCCCAGCCGGTGTTGGCCAGCCAGAGGATGGGGATGAGGCCGAGCAGGGTGCCGATGGCGCCGCCCAGCAGACCGTTGATAGCCCCCTCGGCCAGGAAGAGCCGGCGGATCCCCTTCCGGCGCATCCCCATGGCCAGGAGCATGCCGATCTCCCGGGTTCGTTCGTAGGTGGCCATGAGCATCATGTTGGTGATCCCGACCACCGCCATGATGAGCATGATACCCAGCATGACTCCCTGGCCGGAGCGTTTCATCTTCGTCAGGGCCAGGAAGCTGTCCTCGATCGACCGCCAGCCCTTCACTTCCACCGAGCTCTCACTGCTCAGGGTTTCTTTCACCCGCTGAAGAATGACCGATTCCCTGGCGCCCAGACGGAAGCGCATGGCGACTTCAGTCACGGCTCCCGGCATCTCGAGGATCTCCTGGGCGGTTCTGGTCTATCGCCGGATTACCGCTGCCGATGATCCCCGTGATGGGCAGGTCGAGCGCTTCCCAGGCGCCCGCGGCGGTCTTGGTCAGCACCGTCAGCCAGTCACCGGTGGAAACGCCGAAGAGTTCGGCCAGTCCGCTGCCCAGGAGCATCCCCTCCTCGGCGGGCTTGAGATACTCGCCCTCCACAATCGCTCCCGGAATGCGGAAGACATCATCATCGCTGCCCATCACCTGGATGCCGATCCCCTGGACGGGGAGCTGATCCACACCGTTCGACAGCTGGGCGAAAAAGTTCAGACGGGGGGTCGTGGCGGCTACGCCCGTGATAGATCCGAGCGTGGCCTGGATCTCGGCGGCGTTATCCAGGGCCGGCTCCAGGGGAAGTTCGCTCCGCTCGTCGAAGTACCCGGCGGCGTAGATCTTGGCGTGACCGGTCTGGTAGTTGATCAGATTATCGAACGACTGCTGCTCGAGGCCCATCATCAGGGCGAACATGAACTGCATCAGCATCACCGCGATGGCGACGGTGGAAGCGGTGATCAGAGTGCGCCGCTTGTTCCGGAACAGGTTCCTCAGTCCGAGGCGGAAGGTGGTCCCGGTATCAAGCAGGCCCGGAACCATCTCATCCATGACCGTTCCCCCTCTTCTCATCGGATTCGACCTTCCCGTCGCGCAGCATCACCAGTCTGGTGGCCTGTTCCATCACGAGCGGATCGTGGGT
>JALGWK010000150.1 GCA_025774205.1 bacterium | reverse complement strand
CGGAGATCCGGTCTGGAGCGGGATCGTGTCGGAGGGGCGGATCGAGGGGACGCTGACTCAGAGCGGTTTCTCCTTCCCCTTCTGGCTCGGCCGGGAGGAGGTGCCGCCGCCGCCCCGACCGCAGGAGCCGCAGCCCCCCTTCCCCTACCGGGAGGAAGAGGTCACCTACCAGAACGGTGAAATAACCCTGGCGGGGACACTGACCATTCCGCCCGGAGAAGGCCCCTTCCCGGCGGCGCTGATGATCACCGGCAGCGGCGCCCAGGACCGGAACGAGGAGATCTTCAATCATAAACCGTTCCTGCTGATCGCCGATGTCCTCACCCGGGCCGGCATCGCCGTGCTCCGGGTCGATGACCGCGGGGTCGGTGGATCGAGCCTCGGATCGGAGCCGGCGACGTCGGCCGACTTCGTCGGTGATGTCCTGACCGGGGTGGAGTTTCTCGGCACACAGGATGTGATCGATCCGGTGAGAATCGGCCTGATCGGACACAGTGAAGGGGGCATGATCGCTCCTATGGCTGCCGCCCGATCATCCGAGGTGGCCTTCATCATCCTCCTGGCGGGCACGGCGGTGACCGGTGAGGAGATCCTGCTCGAACAGACCCGGCTGATCACGAAGGCCGCCGGGGCCACCGAAGCACAGCTGGAGGCCCAGTACGCTGCCCAGAGCGAGGTCCTCGGACTGGCCCGCATCGGCGCTGA
This sequence comes from bacterium, assembly GCA_025774205.1. GTDB lineage: Bacteria > Blakebacterota > Blakebacteria > Blakebacterales > Blakebacteraceae > Blakebacterum. The sequence goes on along the minus strand of JALGWK010000150.1, from coordinate 4,364 downwards.
CAGTCGCACTGTACGGGCGGCGGTAGCCGACCTGATCGACGTACAGTTCGCCAGACTCTCCGGTGCGGAACAGCAGGCGATCACCCCTGAACTCCGCGAGCAGCAGATATCCCAGGCTACGGCGCAGGTGCTCCACCCCTGGTTCCAGTTTTTCCTCGGATTCGATCCCCGGACCGCCCTGCGTGAGGTGACGGTGCCTGTCCTGGCTCTCAACGGCGGACTCGACCTGCAGGTGCCCCCCCGGCAGAACCTGCCCGAGATAGCGATCGCCCTCGGTGAGGCCGGTAACACCGATATTACCATCAGGGAGTTCCCCGGGCTGAACCACCTCTTCCAGACAGCCGGGACCGGTAGTCCGGCCGAATACATCCTGATCGAGGAGACGATGGCTCCGGTGGTGCTGGAGACGATCCGGGACTGGATCGTGGAACGGTTCGGGATCGGGCTCCGCTGAGCCGATGGAGGGCCTGAGAAGCGCATGGGGATGCTGAGGGGAAACGGGAAGGCATGATGAGGAGAGGGACGGGAATGCGCGGCAAGGTAGCGGTGGCCATGAGCGGCGGGGTCGACTCGAGTCTCGCGGCGCTGCTGCTGGCCGAAGAGGGCTGGGAGGTGATCGGTTTCACCCTCCATCTGCATGATGAGGGGGATCGGCAGAGCGGCGATGAGGTCGAGAGCCGTCGCTGCTGCGGCTCGTCCGACATGATCGCCCGCGCCCGCCAGGCAACCCTGAAGGCGGGGGGGCGGCACCACGTCATCGACGCCCGCCGGGAGTTCGAAGCCCTGGTGATCCGTGATTTCGAAAGGGAGTATGCCGCCGGGCGCACGCCGAATCCGTGCGTGAGGTGCAACACCTGGCTGAAGTGGGGTTTCCTGCTGGAGCAGAGTCGGGAGTTCGGGGCGGACCACTTCGCGACCGGGCATCACGCGCGGATCCTCGTCGATGCCGGGGGCGATCCCGCTCTGGCCCGAGCGGTCGACCCTCTCAAGGACCAGTCGTACGCGTTGTGGGGGATCCCGCGCGCCCGTCTGTCGAAGACACTCCTCCCGATCGGAGAGATGACCAAGGGGGAGGTGCGCGACCTGGCTGCCCGACACGGACTCAAGGCGGCTGATGTCCCCGACAGCCAGGAAATCTGTTTCGTCATCGGTGACGACTATCGGGAGTTCCTCCAGCAGAGGTTGGCCGGGGGGCAGGACGCCGAACTGGCCCGCGCCTTCGAGCCGGGTGATATCGTCGATGCCGACGGAGAGGTGCTCGGCCGGCATGCCGGGATAGCGCGCTACACCGTAGGTCAGCGCCACGGACTCGGTATCGCCGCCGGCAGACCGCTCTATGTGGAGCGGCTCGATCGGGAGGAGCGCCGGGTGGTTCTCGGAGACGGGAGCGGTCTGCTCTCCGGGGAGCTGCAGGCGAAACAGGCGAACTGGGTGTCAGTGGACGCGCCGCGGGATTCGTTCCCGGCCGGTGTCATGATCCGCTACGGCAGCGAAGCGGCGCCCGCCCTCGTTTATCCGGAGGGAGAGGAGGGATTCCGGGTGGTCTTCGAAAAACCGCAGCGGGCTGTCGTCCCCGGCCAGTCGGCCGTTCTCTATGGGGACGAGATCGTACTGGGCGGAGGAGTCATCACGGGATAAGTTCGAATCGATGAGTGAAACCGGATCATGGCATAAACCGAGGCAGTTCCTCACCTACCTGTTCGTAAGACTGGTCGGGATGGTGGCGAGTGTCCTACCCCGACCGGTGGTGGCGGCTCTGATGAAGCTGATCGGATCCATCGCGTTCGATGTTCTGCGGATCGGCCGACGGCTGACCCTGATGAACCTGGAAGACGCCTTCCCCGACATGACGCCGGCGGCACGACGGCGGATCGGCCGGGCCGCGCTGATCAATCTACTGGTGGTATCGCTGGACATCCTCCGGGTCCGCTACCAGCGGCGTGACAAAGTCCTCGCCCGCGTGGAGTTCGACCCGGAGAGCGAGGCGCTCTGCCGGCAGGCCATGCAGGAGGGGAAGGGCGTTGTCTACGTGAGCGGTCACTACAGCAACTGGGAACTGCTCGGGGGGAGGCTGGCGACGCTCGGATCGCCCGCGGTGGCCATTTACCAGGAACTGAAGAATCCCTTCCTCAGCCGGGAATTGAACCTGGTCAGGAAGAAACTGAATATCCGGCCCGCCCTGCGTGGGATAGCTGTCAAAGAGGTACTGAAAGCACTGAAGGCGAAAGGGTCGGCACTCTTTGTGGCCGACCAGGAGGCTGATCCTGAGAGCGGCCTGATGATCGACTTCTTCGGCAAGCCTGCCTCCACCTTCACGGGGCCGGCCGCGATGGCCGTCCGGTTCGAGGCCCCGTTCCTGGCGACGACAGTCCGACGGGTGCGGAACCGCTATCAGGCGGTCTGTGAGCGGCTCGACCTGAAGGTCCTGGCCGACCTGCCCGCCGACGCCGATGAAGAGCTCCGGATCAGGCGGCTCACTGAAGCGTTCGTCGACTGGCTGGAGAGGAACATCAGGACTGATCCGAGCCAGTACCTCTGGCTCCACCGCCGCTGGGAGTGGTGGCCGGAGAGGATGAAGCGGTGAGTCCCGACCCGATCGATGGGAACGGACCGGCCACTTCCGACCTGATCGATGAAAACCGCCCGCCAACCGTTCAGGATCGGGTGGAATATCTGCTCCTCAGGGTGACCGGTGCGGTCGCCTCGCTCCTTCCCCGTCGGGCGGCCCTGATGCTCGCCCGGCTCCTCGGCGTCGTCGGTTTCGAACTTCTCCGCATCCGCCGGAGGGTGACGATCACCAACCTGGGACGGGCCTGGCCGGAGGCAACAACCTCCTGGCTCCGGCAGACCGCCCGGGCAGCCTACGTGAACCTGCTGGTCGTGGGTGTGGAGATGCTCCGGGCTCGCTCGCTCGATGCCGCCAGAGTGATCGCTCTGGTGCGCCTCGATCCGGAGGCAGAGCAGAAGCTCCGGGACATCGTCGAGGCCCGTTCCGGAGCCGTCATCGTCGGCGGTCACTACGGCACCTGGGAACTGCTGGGCGCCAGGCTGGCCTCCCTCGGCTATCCCTCGATCGCCATCATGCAGGACCAGCGGAATCCGCTGATGAACCGGGAACTCAACGAGACGCGGGGCAGGCTCGGACTCGAGGTCGTAGAACGAAGTGCTGCTCCCCGCAGGGTGATCAAGACCCTCCAGGAGGGTGGTCTCGTGCTCATCGTCGGTGACCAGGACGCGGGCACGGGAGGGATCTTCGTCGATTTCTTCAACCGTCCGGCCTCCACCACGACCGGCCCGGCCTGGTTCGCGGCCCGGAGCGGGGCGGCCTTCCTCGGCGCCTGGATCCACCGCGAAGGAAGCGGTTACCGGATGGGATTCGACGAACTTGAGGAGATGGATCCGGTCACGTCGCTCGCCCCTGGCACCGATCGGGAAGAACTCGTCCACGGGATGACGGCAGCCTACATGCGCTGGCTGGAGGATGTGATTCGCGCCGATCCCGGCCAGTACCTCTGGCTCCACCGTCGATGGAAGTCACAACCTGCCGGTGAAGGCCCGTGAACGGCGGAGTGGTGATCATCCAGACCGCTTTCCCCGGCGATCTGATCCTCGCCGGAGGGCTCGTACGGAGTGTGCGCCAGCTGTGGCCCGACCTGCCGCTGGCGATCGTGGTGCGGCCCGATGGCGAATCGATCGCCGCCATGATGGGCCCGGGGATCGAGGTGATCGTCTTCGACAAGCGGGAGAGCGATCGGGGAGCGGTCGGTATCGGCCGGCTTGCCCGGATCATCGCCGATGGCCCCTGGGAGAGCGCCCTCATCCCGCACCGTTCACTCCGGTCGGCTCTGCTGGCCCGGAGGGCGGGACTTGTACCCCGGATCGGATTCGACCTCGGCGCCCAGGCCCTGCTCCATACCATTCGGGTTCCCTATCGCCGTGGTGTCCACGAGGTCGTCCGGAACCACGATCTCCTGCTCGCGCTCCTCACCCCGGCCGATCCCGATTCAGGGCCGGCCCCGGCCCTTCCCCGGCTCGTTCCGACGCCGGAGGGACGGGAGGAAGCCGCGGTCATCTTCGGCAGACTGGGCCGGCGGTACGAACCACCTCCTTTCATCGCTCTCGCACCCGGCTCCGTATGGCCGACGAAACGCTGGCCCGCCGCTCACTGGGAGGCTCTGGCGGGGTGGATCGCCCGGGCCGGTCTCGATGTGGTCTGGATCGGGGGGGAAGCGGATCGCGATCTCTGCGACCGGTTAGCCGTCGCCTCCGGGACGGGCGCGGCGGCGGCGGGGGAACTCTCCTGGCCGGGAACGGCGGCCCTCCTCGGTCAGGCTCACCTGCTGGTGGCGAACGACTCGGCCCCG
>JALGWK010000149.1 GCA_025774205.1 bacterium | reverse complement strand
ACCGTGACGACCGCGCCCCGCATGAGGACCATGTCGGCCGGCTCGACCGCTCCGCCGCAGCCGGTCAAACCGATGGCGGTGATGATGAACCAGATCGCGCCGGTGCACGAAAGGATCGCGGACCGCTTCTTCAGGATACCTGCCTTCTTCACGACGACCTCCTCTTCATGGTGCCTGATCGGTCCGATAGTAGCGAAGGGAATCAACGGCGTCGAGCAGGTCATCGAACGGTCAACCGGTTTACCACCTCGGACGGATGACGGACCTGCCCTCTATCGTATATGCTTACAGAGACGCCATGATCGTATCGAAACTGAAAGAACTGTTCACCCTGACCATCAGGGTGTGGAAGCTTGACCACGCCGCCCGCATGGGCGCGGCGCTGGCCTTCTATCTGACCACCTCGGTGGTTCCGATGGCGATCCTGGGCCTGATCATCCTTGGCAAGGTGCTTGGGCCGGAAGCCGCCACGGGACAGATCCAACTCTCTCTCAGCGCCGGTCTGGGAGATGAGGCCGCGCAGCTCCTCGAGAGTCTCATTATGCAGGCGGGGCGGCCGGGCGCGGGTACGGCCGCCACCATCTTCGGATTCTCCATCCTGGCGATCATGGCCTCCAACATGTTCCACCATATTAGGAATTCGCTCGATGTGCTCTGGGGTGTCCGGGGACGGCAGGCCCCCCTGAAGACCTTCCTGGTGGGGCGGTGGATCTCGATGCTCCTGGTGCAGCTCATCATCGCGGCGATTTTCTCGGTGGGCATGCTTGCTACCTCAGTCCTCCCCTATATCCTGAGATTGATTCCCTCGCAGGTCGGTTTCCTGACCCACGTGACCTATGACCTGATGATATTCGTCGAGGTATTCCTGTTCGTCTGCGCCATCTACAAGTTGCTCGCGAGGTTCCAGATCAGGTGGAAGGCGATCATCGTCGGTGCGGCCTTCACCGCGACCCTCTATATCATCGGGAAGTACCTGCTGGCGCTGAGCCTCAGTATCAGCAACATCGCCTCGATCTACGGCGCCTTCGGTTCGATCCTGATCCTGCTGCTCTGGTTCTTCTACATCGCCCAGATATTCTACCTGGGGGCGGAGTTCACCAAGGTCTATGCCGACCGTATCGATCACGATCCCGACGAAGAGGTCATCCTCAACGGGGATCAGGAGTGAATCCGATCACTCCCTGATGGGCACCCGTGATTCCGGATCGGATACGTATCCGTAGAAATCCATCTCGTTGGCGTCAAGGCCGTGTTGATAGACGTAGCGGCTGGCCAGCCGGGCCGCGAAGAGGGCCCTGAGGTAGGCCTCCGGTACCCGCTTGCGCAGTTCGCTGACCGGCACCAGTTCCAGCAGTGCCGCGGGGCACGTGGCCTGGATGACCTGTTCGAACAGCGCCTGTTTTTGCCAGAGATCGGTCGCGGCGACGGCATCGATGATGTTGTTGATCTTCCGGCTCAGGAGGTCGGTGAGAATCGAACGGGGGGTTCCGTCCTGAGCGTGTTCGCGCCAGATCAGTTCGAACTCGAGCCGGGCGTTCTCCCGGACGCGATCCAGGATGTCTTCGACGTACTGTTTCCGGAAGGTGGGGATCTCCTTTCCCTTCACGCACATGTGTCGATCGAACTCCTCGTCGGTCAGGGCGAGGTCAGCCAGCACCTCCAGCGATGAGGAGGTCACGCCACCCTTGTTGGTGGCGGCGTCCTTGTAAAGGATCACACCCTTCTCCTCGAGGCGGAGCCGGGCTTCCTCGGTGATGAAGAGGTTGGCACCCTCGGCGATGAAACGGATGCGCGGTTCACCCCGCTCATCGAGGATCTCGGTCCAGTTATTGATATTGATCGAAGCCGGTCTGCCTCCGCAGGGCACGAAGAGATCGGCACTGAATTCCGGTCGGAGGTGAAAGGTGTTCCGCAGGTCCACCCCGCTGGCGATCAGTTCGCCCGACGGCAGCTGGACGTTCTTCTCCTCGATCGTGATGAGGAACCCGTCCGCCGAGAGGAGGGAGCGGTCGAATTCGCGGACCGGCACCCGCTTCTTCGCGAGTCGGCGCAATTCCTTCCGGTCGAGTCCCGCCGGGTCGTGAAGGACGCCCGAGCCGTCGACGATGGCCACGATCGAGTCCTTCGAGATCAGAATCTCGTTACTGCCGAGATCTCCATCCGGTCCACCGGTCATCACCTTGGTGATCCGGTTCTCCTTCAGGCCCTGCCGGTCGAGCATCCGGAGCACGTACTCATGGACCGAATTGGTGGTCATCCCGTAAATGTCATGCGGGATCCCGCCCATGCTGACCGGCCGGCCGGTGGTGAATGCCTTCCAGTAGGGATAACCTCTCTGCCGGGCCCGTTCCGAGGCCCACTCCATGTCATCGGCTGTCCCCTCGTCGGGGCCGAGGAAGAGGAGGATCTCCTCACCGAAGTGATCGACAATCCCTTCTGAAGGCAGCATCAGGTCGAGGAGACCGTCGATGTACTTCCGGAACGCCGATTCAGCCGATTCGGAGTAGCGCCAGTGGAGCAGGATCGTCCCCTTCGATCCCCCCTCCGGGATATCCTTGTTCTTCTTCTGCTGGGTGAGTGCCAGGTTGTAGTTCTCATCGAAGAGAGAATCGGAGTTCTTCTCGTGGACGGTCCAGTTCGGTGACCGCACGAGCCTCACCCCGCCGCGGGCGATGGCGCGGAACCGGATGTGGTAGCCTCGGAACTCGCTGCCGAGAATCTGGATGATGCTGAACGGCTGCTCGGGGTAATCGATCGGATTGAGGAAACCGGGATCGAGGAGGAAAGCCAGTGAGGTCTTCTCCCGCCGGTAGAAATTGGTTGTTACGATCGATTCGATGAAGAGGCGGACCGCGCCGAAAATCGAGCGGTCGAGTTCATGATCGATCATGTCGTTGAGGACCTGTTCCAGTTCCTTGAGACAGGCAGGATCCTTCTCTCTCGGTCCGGCCGGATCGAACCGTCGGTTGAAACAGGCGAAGGCGATCTTCAGAGCTTCCTGGTTCTTGACGAAAGCGTCCCATATCCGGGCCTTGTCGAAAGAGACACTCGAGAGGCGGGCCCTCAGGTTCCGGAGGATGCCGACCATCTCCGGTTCGTGCTCGAGCGCGCCCACCAGGGTGACGTACTCGTCGTCATACTCCTTCAGGAACTGGTGCGCGAAATCACAGGCCGCGTATCCGAAGACCATCTCCTGCGCGTTCAGGTCGCCGGAGCGGAAGAGGGGAGAGAGGCGGGAACCGGGAATGACGTAGACGAGGCTGATATCCTCGATCAGGTCCTCGATCAGATTCTCGTCGAGGATCCGATCCAGATAGAGGGCAAAGATCGTTCGACCGTTGGCGAACTGTTCGATGTACTTCCGGTTGGAGAAAAGGCCGTGGGAATCGAACACGTCGGAGATGTTCGAGAAGAAGCGGGACCCGGAATCCTGGTTGATCGAGACCATGATCCGGACCTCGTCGGTATCCTCGGGATAGCTCACCTCGATCAACGGGCTCTCCCAGCTGCAGGAGGCGTTGAGGATCCGCTGATAGCGGGTATAGGTCTCCTTGACCGTTCGCTCGAGGAAACTCCTGCTCGCGATCTGCCTGATATCGATATCCTCATCGCAGATGATGGATTCTTCGAATTCGGGCATCTCCACGAGGTACATCCGCAACGGAACCTGGCCGGGACGGGCCCCGGTGGTGCGGTATGACTGCAGACGACAGTTCGGGTACCGCTCTTCGATCCGCCGTTCAACCTCGGTGGCGGTCAGGTGATGGTCATCGATCAGATAGGTGGCGCTCTTCTCCCGTTCAGTCCGCAGGTTCAGGCTGAGTTCGTGTTCTCCCTGCAGCGCCGCGACGATCTCGGCCGCCTTGACGGCCTCGATATGGTGGGCGATGGTTCCGATCGGGGTGGTGAGCCAGTAGTGGTCGGGCAGACCGAGTTCGGTGCTGAACCAGTCGATGACCTCACGAACGACACGTGAGTCGTAATGTCCGTGACTGGTGATGATCGATTCGATCTCTTCCAGCCGGGTTTCCGAAAGAACGGATTGCTCCGCGATCTCCGCGAGTGTCCTCATGCCGTCTTCCTTCCCTTTCCTCGATCCAGACCGGCTGAAACCGGCCCGGAAACGATACCCGGCCCTCTTGAGCGTGGCAATCAGGTATGATATCCGTGATATCACATTGGGAAAGCCCCGATTGACACGATCGATCCGACAATGTCCTGTTGTCACGATGAGGGTAACCGTGGACCGACCGGCCTACCAGACCCCGGCCCTCTCCGGGGAACTCGAGGAGCGGGCCAGGGAGCTCACCGACTGCCTGCGGACCTGCTCCCTCTGTCCCCGCGACTGCTCGGCCGACCGGCTCGACCCGCGTCTGGCCTTCTGCCGGATCGGGATCGACGCCCTCGTCTCATCAGCCCAGCCGCACTTCGGGGAGGAACCACCGATCACCGGTCGGCGGGGGAGCGGCACGATCTTCTTCGCCGGCTGCAATCTCCGCTGCTGGTTCTGCCAGAACGCCGATATCAGTCACGGTCGGTCGGGGCGGGCAGTATCGACCGCGGAACTGGCGGACCTGATGCTCCGCCTGCAATCGCTCGGGTGCCACAACATCAACCTGGTCACTCCCTCGCACGTGGTCCCCCAGATCCTCTCGGCGCTTGTCGTGGCGGCGCGGGGGGGGCTCTCGATCCCCCTGGTCTGGAATTCCGGCGGGTATGACAGCGTCGATACCCTCCGGAGGCTGGACGGGATCGTGGACATCTACATGCCCGATTTCAAATACGCCGATTCCCTTGTCGCCCGGCGGCTGTCGGCTGCGCCCGATTACCCCGAAGTGGCGCGGGCGGCCCTGAAGGAGATGCACCGCCAGGTGGGGGACCTGAAGACCGATCGGGCGGGGGTGGCGGAGCGTGGACTGCTCGTGCGCCACCTCGTCCTGCCAGGGGGGCAGGCGGGTACGGCTGAGTGCATGCGGTTCCTGGCCGAGGAGCTCTCGCCTGACACCTGTGTCAACGTCATGGCGCAGTACCGGCCGCTCTTCAGGTCGGGTCGCCGACCGGAAGTGGATC
>JALGWK010000509.1 GCA_025774205.1 bacterium | reverse complement strand
CGGCAATCCCGATACATGGATCATCGACCGGACAGGCAGGGTGGTCTGGAAGCGGATGGGATTCAATCCGGGTGAGGAGGCTGATATCGAGGAGATGGTCAGGTTCCTGATCGAACAGAGGCGGGATTGACGGTTTTGCTTTCGCGAACCGGTGATTGAAATCGTGCCAGAAGTGCTTCAGGGGGGATGCATGCGTAAGATATTGATACCTCTCATCGTGATTCTGACGGGATGCACGAAACATGATAATCCGCTGCATTCATTCAGAGAATACGAGGAAGCCGGTGTGCTCATCGCCGAAACCTCCGGGGGGCCGAAATACGAAGGAGAACTGTTTGAGTACGTGAAGGTGGTCGAGATCAGGTCCGATACCACCAATCAGGAGGCGATCCTGTGGCGTACCTCCAGTTTCGTTATCGATGATGAAAACCAGATATTCGTGGCGGATTCAAACAATCACCGAATCGCTGTATTCGACTTCACCGGAACGTATCAGAGGAGTATCGGGCGTGAAGGCGATGGCCCGGGCGAATTCAGATATCCATCAACGATCAGGTACATCAACGGGAAACTGCAGATACCTACGAGGAACCAGAGGGTCACGATCTACAACACCGATGGTTCTCTCGACGAGGTGATCAGTTACCAGCATGCCCGAAGCGGTTCCTTTATCGCGTCTGCCACTATCGCGCCGGACGGCACCTTCGTGATCCAGAGAAATACAGAAGAGAGGGACGTTTCAGGTATCGGTCGGAGTAGGGGGTACTGCACGAAGACCCCCGCCGGAGATACTCTGGCGATCATCGAGACGCCGGTAATCAGATCGATGGAGCGCATCGACAGGCGGGCAACCAATATTAGGTTCGCCCGCCAGCCACAGGCGCATTACGCGCCAGGGAGAGGGATTTTTATTTCGACAGGATTACCGCCCGAGATCGACCAATATGGTCTGGATGGCAGGCTGCAAAGGAAAATCCGACTTGCTCTGGAAGAAGTATCGGTCTCATCAGCGGACCGAAGAAGAGTTGCCGAGTACTACAATCAGAAAATCGCCAATATCGATTCAGAAGTGCCGGGTGAATCAGTGGAACAGGTCTCCGCCGAATTCTATGAAGGACAGAGAGACAACACCCGATACGCACCCTTGAAAGCGCACTGGGCGATCACTCGTGTCGATGATTCTGGTTTCATCTGGCTGGAGCTTCACGAACCAACGGGATCGTTTACCTATGAGAAGCATATCCACGAATTCCTGGTCCTGAGTCCGGAAGGGGAGTTCCTGGGAAGGTCTCTTTCGGCCGGGGATATCTGCTGGCCTCGGTATCCGACAGCGAGACAGGAGAGATGGTCCCGACCGTCTATTCGATCAGATCGACCGTGCGCGGCCTGAAGTATCCTGACTGACGAAAGGACTCCATGAGGTCATCCGGAATAATATCAACCTGCATCGTCGCCACCCTGTTTCTGGGTGCCTGCTCTTCCCCCGATGACTCCCCGGAACATGCTTTCCGGACCTTCAGGGAGGATGGCATATCAATCGCCGCGAACAGCGGCGGCCCGCTTTACAGCAGTGAGTTGTTTCATTTCACCCCCCTGGTGACTCTGGAAGGGGATGACGCGGTGCCTGAATCACTGCTCCCGCGCCCCGGGGACTTCACCACCCGTGATCTGAAAGTGGCTGTGTTCAACAGCGCCGGCCGGTATCTGCGTTCTTTCGGTCAGCGGGGTGGTGGACCGGGTGACTTTATGTCAATGCGGCTGCAATCGCTCCGGAATGGGATCATCAGTATCTTCGATTCCAACCAGCAGAGGACGTCCCGGATGAGAACCGACGGAACCCTGATCGAGGTACTGAAACTGCAATCGGGTGGTCGGACCAACGGGCTCGAACTGATCGGTGAAGGAAGCTGTTTCGCGTACGGCTACAAGAGGTCCCGCCAGGGGAATATCACCAACCGGTCAATGGAGATAACTCACCTGGCAGCAGGTGGTGAAGATACTCTTGCAGCAATAAGAACTGGTGACTCCGCGTTCATGGTCGATATCTACATCGGACAGACTGAAGGAAAGCCCATGGTGATGGAGAACCTGCTACCGTACATCGGTCGGCAGATCGCGCGATATATCCCTGATGGTATGACCTGACCGGAAGTCTGATCAGGGAGATACGACTCGGGATCGATCCGCAGCCGGTGACCGAGGAGATGAAACGGAAGTACGCCGAGTCGGTTATCGTCAATGTCGGCACTGTGGAACCCGAATGGATCTACCTTGAGTATCTCGGTTACTGGGACGACGTCATCGTTGACGACGCGGGTTATATCTGGCTGCAGGCCGTCGCGGAGGTACAGCTGCGCTCCCGAGGGTACGGTACAGTCATGCATGTTGTCTCGCCTGAAGGTGAGTACCTCGGCGTGACCGAACTTCCCTGCCGGTTCGAGGGGATATCCCGGGGATCACTGCTCGGGTATGTGACTGTGGAGGAGACCGGAGAGCGGATCCCCTCAGTATTTGGGATCGAACCGATCGTGCGCGGCCTGAA
>JALGWK010000148.1 GCA_025774205.1 bacterium | reverse complement strand
ACGGAACACCGGCCAGCCGGCCCAGACTTCGAACTCACCCGAGTCACCGATCGGTTTGACGCCGCTGGCCTGGGCGGGCCGGTGCTGGCGCAGATCGGCCGGCCCCTGCCCCTGCTGGCCGAACTCCCTGATAAACACTCCGTCATGGTCGTAGAGCCGGATCTGGAGCGGGTTGCCGTCAAGGATCACATAGGTGCCATCCTCGAGCATGGTGTAATCGAGCGGTTGGCGGAGCATCTCCCCCTGCTCCCCGTACTCAACCCCGATAACCATCTCCTCACGAAGTTGATGAGGCGCCGGCAGAGGGGCCGGGGCAGTGGAGATGACCTCGTGGACACCATCATCCCCGATCCGGTCGATCACGTTCGGGTCCGAGGAAGCACAGGAAGAGAGACCCGCCATCCAGATCAGGAGGGCGGGTCCCGCCATCGAAAGCGTATGTCTCGGCATGGGTACTCCGATCAGAAACCGGTTACTTCGATTGTCCCGTTGGTGGTTCTGAGTCGGATGGTACCGAGTCCGGTGCCCAGATTGCCACTCAAAGAAACCGGCGTACTCTGAATGTTCGTCAGGCTGAAGCCCGAGCCGAGACTGATCGAACCGTTGGTCACGGCCGCGGAGAACTGGGCCGAGGTGGCATAGGGAACCGACAGATCGATCTGGCCGTTGGTGACTCCTATATCACACCGAGCCGCACCGGTCATATTCACCCTGGCGTTCACGTCTCCATTGGCAAGGTCGGCCTCGACGTCGCCGAACATCTCCCACAAACGCAGACTGCCGTTGGTCAGACTGACTTCCGTGTTCCCGTAGATCGAGTCGATCCGGGTCTCGCCGTTGGTGGAGATGACATCGAGATCACCGGCCAGCGATACGATCTCGACCCCACCGTTCACATGCACCACCCGGACATCGAGATCCTCCGGGACCACGATGTAGTAGTTCACGATAAAACTGCGACCCTGCGTGTTCTCGGGCTGATCGGTCCTCACCGTGACCCGGTTGGCGGTCGTGGCCACCAGCACCAGGAGGTCCTCCAGGTTCCGTTGAGCGTCGGAGACGCTCTCCGATTTCACCTTTCTGGTGCCCCAGACCTCGACCGTGGTCGCGTCGGGATCACCGTCCAGTTCGACGGTCCCGTTGATCCCCTGCAGCAGAAAGCTCGTCTGACTGGTGACATCGATCGAATACGAGAAGTCCTCTTCGGCGGAGTGACGGGTGTTGGACACACCGAAAATATCCGATCCGAACAGGCACGAGCTGAGGAGCAGGGCCGACAGGATGAAGGTTGCCGGCAAACGCAGTCGTCGTCCCGCTCTCCGAAGAGTTCCGTTCATGATCCCGATCCCTTTCAGGCCGTGAGGCTTGTGATCCGTTCAAACATCCGGATCCGATCAGAGGTATTATTCATTATCAGTCCTATACGTACGGATAACTACCCCGACATGTTCCCCGGGCATAGGTTCGTGGTATACTGCTACAACCTTCATGAGTCTCACACTGCCTGCGGAAGGGACTGAGGACGGTTGAGGACACGAACTGGAATCCACATCAGTGCCCGCGCGATCGCTGCCCTGACAGCATCCCTGGGTATTCTGTTATCGCTGACTGCATGCGCCGGTTCTCTGGAGGAGACGATCCGGAATATCTTCGATCGACCGACCTACGGCACCGTGCTGGTCGAAATCCATATCGGTGATTATTCGGAGACCTCGGAGATCCTGGTCGACAGTCTGCTGGTCAGGTATCCGCCCGAGGACCTGGCGGTCCTTGAGTATCATATCGACCAGAGCCCTCTCACCAATCGGGCGGCCTCCGACCGGGCCGAATACAACAGGCGGGGATCGTTCGGGCGGGTCCTCTTCGTTAACGGCCAGCAGGTCTCCGGTTTCAGATACACGATCGGCGGCTTTGGAGCATCAGCTGCCGCCTACATGGAGTCGGCCAGGTACAAGAGGGAGATAATGCAGTCGATGGAAGTACTGGAGGATGCCATCGACCGGGAGCTGAGACTGATCCCGCCGGTGTCACTCACCCTGTCGGTGGAGCAGGACGGCCCGCTACTCGATATCTCGGTCGAGGTGAAGCCGGTCATCGAGTTTTACGATGATCTGCTCTCGCTCAGGATAGCTGTGGTTGAGGAGAGGGTGGTTGTGCCCATGCCATCGGGCGAGGTTCGGGAGTATCAGATGGTGGTTCGGGGCATGATCGGAGGCGCGAGGGGTATCCCGGTGGAGTTCACCCCGGACGGCTTTCAGGTATCCAGACAGATAGACATCCGGCATATCGAGAGCCAGATTTTCAATTATCTCTCTTCTCAGGCGAGGCTCGATGAGGTGCCTGATGATAACTCAGTTTACAGACTCTCGAAGGAGTCCGAGCTACGCCGGCACAGCCATATCGACCTCGATCGGGTTCGCCTGGTCGCCTTCGTACAGCGGGAGACCGACCGGGCCGTCCTGCAGGCAGCGATCTTCGACCTGAAACCGTGAGGGACTTAACCCCTGGATAATGTGGACCGGCACCCGGCGCGCTGGCGCATCCTGCTCCTTCTTTCGATCGCCGAACTCCTCGGCATGGCGCTCTGGTTCACTGCCAGCGCCGCCTCCCCGGCGCTGCAGCAGCTCTGGGGCCTGACCAGTTCACAGACCGGCTGGCTCACCACCATCGTCCAGTTCGGATTCGTCGCCGGCACCCTTACGGCCGCCTTCCTCAACCTGGCCGATATCCTGCCGCTGCGGTGGTACTTCACGGTCGCCGTGCTGCTGGCCGCCGCCGCCAATCTGCTGTTGGCGGCAGTGTCCGGTTTCACCACCGCCCTCATTGCCCGTTTCCTGACCGGATTCTTCCTGGCCGGTGTTTATCCGCCGGCGATGAAGATGATCTCGACCTGGTTCCGGTCGGCCCGCGGTCTGGCGATCGGTACCGTCGTCGGCGCCCTCACGGTCGGCAAGGCGACACCGTGGCTGGTGAGCGCCATTGCGGGGGATGACCTGGCGGGGATCGTGACCGTCGCGTCATGCGGAGCCGTGGCGGCCGCCATCCTGGTAGCCGTCGGATACCGCGACGGCCCCTGGTCCTTCGAGCGCCGTCCCTTCGATCTGCGACTGGCGTTGGAGGTCATGCGTCATCGCCCCACCCGGCTGGCCGTAGCCGGATACCTGGGACATATGTGGGAGCTCTACGCCATGTGGACCTGGATCCCGGCCTTCCTGGCCGCGGCCGCCCTCCAGTCCGGAGGAGGTTCCGCGGGAGCGGTCGGGATCATCTCCTTCGGGGCCATTGCCTCCGGCGGCGCGGGCTGTGTCTGGGGGGGCTGGCTTGCCGACCGGATCGGTCGGGAACGTCTGGTTACCCTCTGCCTCGTGGCCAGCGGAGGGTGCGCGCTCACGATCGGCCTCTTCTTCGGAACCGGCCTCTGGCTGATCGCTCCCCTGGCCTGGATCTGGGGCTTCTTCATAGTGGCCGATTCGGCCCAGTTCAGCGCCCTGGTTACCGAGGTGGCCCCGGCTCATTCGGTCGGGACTGCGCTCACCCTGCAGACTTCCCTCGGCTTCCTGCTGACCATGGCCAGTATCCAGATCATACCGCTTCTCACCGAATCGATCGGCTGGATCTGGAGCTTCCAGATACTCGCCCTCGGACCGCTCTTCGGGATCGGCGCGGTCCGCCGGTTACGAACCCTTCGCTCGACATGAGAAGACGGAATATGACTGTTGACATGTTGCCGAAATTGAGTTGACTCCAAATCATGTTGAGTGGTCCGGTACCCGGTCAGATTTCCTCCCGGAATCTCCGGACCGAGGCAGAATCCCAGAAGGCCGGGCTCACGATCTCCCAGATCCTCGGAATCGGTTGCGACATCCTCGACGTGGACCGCATGGTGCGGGAACTCGCGAAGGAAGACAGCGGGTTCAGGGATGCCGTATTCACCCGGCCGGAGATCGAATACTGCGAGAGGAAGAGGTCCCCGGTCGAGCACTACGCGTCGCGGTTCGCCGCCCGGGAGGCTGTCATCAAGGCACTCGGGGGAGTCCCCGACAAGGACTTCTCCTGGCTCGACATCGAGATCGGCGTGGATGAAGACGGCGCGCCATTCATGGAACTGCGCGGGAGTATGAAGGACCTTGCCGACGAGCGCGGCGTCGCGACCATTCACTGTTCGCTCTCGCATACGGCGACCATGGCGATGGCCTATGTGATTCTGGAAGCTTGAACGGCTAACCGGGACGGAACGAGGAGAACAGAGTATGTCGAATATCGGCTCGTACGAGGAGCAACTCATCGGCTTCGACTGGGCACTGTCGGAGAAGGAACTCGAATACAGCCAGGGTGATGTCATCAACATCGGCTGGTACTGCACCGACCGGATCTGTGAGAAAGGGCTGGCGGAGAAGACCGCCTTCATCTGGGAGAACGCCGCCGGTGATGAGCGGACCTATACCTTCGATGACATGCGGGTTCTCACCAATACCATCGCGAACTACCTGAAGGATCTCGGTCTCGAACCGGGTGACCGGATCTGCCTCTTCCTCGACCGGGTGCCCGAACTTTACCTCTCCTTTCTCGGCATCCTGAAGATGGGCGGGATCGCCCAGCCCCTCTTCTCCGCCTTCGGTGACGAATCGCTCCACCAGCGCCTGGGACCGGCCGGAACATCCGCGATCTTCACCCAGCGCAAGCACGTCGCCAAGATCCGAAAGATCCGCGACTCTCTGCCCGACCTGAAGCACATCATCGTGGTTGATGGTGATCCTGAGAAATCACGCGAACTGGAAGAGGTCTTCGATCTTGACAGCATGCCCCGGGTCGAGGAGTTCGAAGCATACCCTTCCACGGCCGAGACGCCGTCGGTGCTCCACTACACCTCCGGGACCACCGGCCAGCCGAAAGGTGCCCAGCACGTTCACTACTCGCTCATCTCCCAGTACCTCACTGCCAAATGGGTCCTAGACCTTCAGCCCGACGATATCTACTGGTGCAACGCCGATCCCGGCTGGGTGACCGGCACTTCCTACGGGATCATCGGTCCCTGGGCGAACGGCATCACCCAGGCGGTCCTCGACTCCGGCTTCCAGACCGAGCGGTGGTACC
>JALGWK010000147.1 GCA_025774205.1 bacterium | reverse complement strand
TCGAGCTGGTATTCCCGATACCAGACATTGCGGTGGTTGTAGGCGTTGAAAACACTGATGCCGACTTCGGTGATCCAATTTTTCGACTCGATCCGCCGTGAGGCGCTCAGATCAAGGCGATGGTAGTCGGGGAGGCGGTTCTGGTTCTTCCCACTGACATGGATGTAACTGAGGTATTCACCATCCAGGAGACGGACAGCGTACTCGCTTTCAGGAGCCGTGTACGCCCTGCCGGTCGCCCAGGTCCAGGTAGCGGCAAAGGTCCACTCTCCGACCGTCCGGCGGACCACGGTGTTAATCTCATGGCGCCGATCGTGATCGGCCGGGAAGGCCAGGCCGTTGTTCAGGTCCGGGAACGTATGCTCCACCTTTCCGAGGGTGTAACCAACCCAGCCGGTCAGGAGTCCGCGCTTCTTCTGGGCCAGGAACTCGATGCCCTCAGCCTGTCCGCTGCCGAGGAAGAAGTAATTGCCCGGGTCATCCTGACGGCGTACGCGCCGGGTGAACTCCACGAGGTTCTTCATATCCTTCCGATAAGCTTCGGCACTGAAAAGCCAGGCATCTGTTTCGTAACTCAATCCCGCGATGAAATGCTCCGATTCCCCGGGCGCCAGTTCATCATCAGCCAGAATCCAGAAATCCCTGCTCCCCTCGAGCACGTTCTCGTTCACGATCCGGTTGACGAACTGGGTGTAGCGACCCCAGGCACCTTTTATCTGGAACCGGTCAGTCAGGTGGTAGGTGAGTGAGGCCCGGGGTTCGATATGCATGCCGGCGCTCCGCTGATAATCAGCTCCCCGCACTCCGAGAGTAAGCTCCCAGATACCCGCCCGCCAGGTGTCCTGGAGGTAGGCCGAGTAGAGCGTGGCATCCTCAGACCGGTCGATGATGGCGATGGTGTCGTTCAGGGTCGACCGGTAACGGGCATCGAACCGGGAGAGTCCCACTCCGAACTCGAGCTGGTGGGCCCGGGTCAGATACCAGCTGGTGTCCATACGCAGGGTGAGGTCGTCAACCCGGTTGTTCTCCTCGGAAGCGGTCGCCAACCCCCGCGCCACACCGATGCTGTCCTGCTGCGATCCGAAGGAGGATTGCAGCGTGGAATTACGATCGTACTCGCTGAAATACCGTGAACCGGCGAAGAGGATCTCGGTGCGGAGCTGGTCCTGCCACTGGCGGGACCAGTGACCGCTGACACCCAGATTCCCCCATTTCGTGATGTCCCCGGTCTGCAGAGTGAGATCCTCGCCGGCCTCCTGACCGGGGCGCTGGAAGGAGAAACCGCTGAAGTCCTGCGATTTATCCAGATTATCAGCGCCGTTGTAGAAGCTGAGACTGAGGATATCGCGATCACCGGGGTGCCAGGTCAGTTTGCTGTTGAGGTCGTAGAAGTAAAAGTCGGGTCGGAACTCGGCCTCCAGGACATTCTGGCCGCTGAAACCACCGCGACCTCCACCCGGTCTGCCCTGTACCGGCCCCCCCGTGCTGCCGCCCGAATCGGCATTGGTGAGCGTGTCGTAGATCCTGTTGTACAGAGAGCTCCCGATGAAGTCTGAATACGATCGCCGGGCAGCCACCAGGAAGGTGACCCGTTCGCTCAGGGGGTACTCGAGAGCGGTGTGCGCGCTCAGGAGGTTGGCCCCTGCTCCCAGCTGGAGCCGGTTCCTGTCACCGGTCTTGCCGGTCAGGTTCACCACGCTCGACAGTCGCCCACCGTATTTCGCCGGAAAGCCCCCCTTCCAGACCTGGACGTTCTTCACCGCGTCAGCGTTGAAGGCGCTGAAGAATCCGAAGAAGTGGTCGACGTGATAGATCGTCATCCCGTCGAAGAGAACCAGGTTCTGATCAGGAGTACCTCCCCGGACGAAGAGCCCGGATGAGCCGTCGTTGGCGCCGCTGATCCCCGGCAGGAGCTGAAGCGAACGGAAGATATCCACCTCGCCTATAGTGGGGAGCGTGGCCAGCTGGGAGGGAGCGATCACGATCTGGCTGACCTCTTCATTCGTCTGGACCATTTCCTCCCGATAGGCTGTGACGGTAATCCCTTCCAGTTCAAGTGCTTGCGGAGACATCCGGACATCGAGGAGGGCGTGGTCTCTGAGCCTGTTATCGACCACGGTCTCCCAGTCCTCGTACCCGATATAGGTCACCTGCAGGGAGCAGACCCTGGTGGGGGCGTTGACGATGACGAAATAGCCGTTCGTCGCGGTCATCGTCCCGATGGTCGTCCCCTTGATGATCACGTTGGCGAAGGGAAGGGCCTCACCGCTCTCGGCATCGTGGACGTAGCCGCGGATATTGCCGGTCCGTTCCTGCCCCCGGACAGTGGTTGTGGTGGCGATCACGGCCGCAATCAGGCACAGGATGACCGGCAGAGCCGCCGGCCGCAGAGCGCGCCCTCTCACAGAGGCGTTCATCTCGGCGGCTCAGCCAGCATCGTCTGAACCCATATCTTCTGCTCCTGGGGCAAGGTCATTCCGCCCGGGCCACCGCCCATGCCACCTGCTCTGCCACCGCCTCTGCCACCTCCCATGCCGCCTCCCATTCCTCCACCTCGACCACCCGTTCCGCCCCCGGGCATCCCGACCGATATTCCTCCCCGTCCCATCTCCCCTATCTGGTCCTTATCAATGGCCAGTTCGAAACCGAGCAATACCGACTCACCCGGCCCGATATCGATCCCATAGGCATCACCTGGCTGAACATTCAACGGGATCCTCAGCTCAAGGGTGAACATCCGGTCAATCATGCTGGAGCGTGCCGACGGACCATCAGCGCCATTCAGTGACACCCCGACAACGGCGTCCTCCCTGACCACCTGCAGCGCGGGAGGTTCGATTGTCCTGGTTCCTCCAGGCCGCTGTCCCGGGCGATCTCCGCCGGTCGGCCTCCGACCACCCGATGGCGCACGGCCAGCCGGTGTACTCATGGCGCCTGCCGGATCGATTCCACCGGAGTAGCGGAATCCGAGATCCCTGGTTCTCTTCCCTGTGGTGTCCACCCAGACGGTGAGGTCCCCCATGGCCATGGCGGTCAACCAGGCCGGTTCGCCGAAACGGAAGAGCAGATAGAGGTTCTCCCCGTCGTTGCTGATCCCGACCAGGGCCTTCTCTTTCTTCAGGTATGTTCTGGTGGAATCAGGCCAATCCGACATGTCACCATCAATGGTGATGGCTTCACCGGCCCAATGAGATTCGATCTCCCCCCTGTTGCATCCTGTCACGATCAATACCGGCAGGAGCAGGCAGAGAAGAACAGCTGGAATACGTTTTCGATTTCTTTGCGAATTCATGCAAGAGTCCAATGCAACCGGGGCTCCGATCTCTCCCTCTGTCAGGACCCTCACTCCCGGCCGTGTGACACCGGAAGCATCAGACTCCATTCGGTAATAATGAAAAAGAGGGCTAGAATGCTGTCGGGATCGATCATACCGGATGGCCGACAGAGTCCGGAGTCGATTCGATTCGAGAACCGGTAACAAGGAAGAGCAGCATGGACAGGCTGGAAGGGAAGATTGCCCTGATCACCGGCGGAGCCGCCGGGATCGGCTGGGCGACGGCACGCCTCTTCGCCCGGGAGGGCGCCATGGTCGCGATCGCCGATATCCACCGGGAAGCGGCCGAGAAGGCCGCCGTCGCGATCACCGAGGAGGGCGGCCGGGCGATTGCCATACCGTGTGACGTCTCCCGCGCCGATGAGTGCAAGGCCGCAGTGGAACACACGATCCGGCACCTCGGTGGACTCGACATCCTCTTCAACAATGCCGGAATCATCAGGCGCGCCACCGTGGTGGAGATCACCGAGGAAGAATGGGACCGGGCCATGGCGGTGAACGTCAAGGGGGTCTTCCTCATGAGCCGGTACGCCATCATCTGGATGGCCGAGCATGGCGGCGGCGTGATCATCAATACCGGTTCGGGCTGGGGACTGACCGGCGGCGGGAAGGCAGCCTCCTACTGCGCCTCAAAGGGGGCGGTGGTGAACCTGACGAGGGCCATGGCGATCGATCACGGTCCCCAGAACATCCGCGTGAACTGCGTCTGTCCCGGAGACATCAGCACCGGCATGCTCGTCGAGGAGGCGCGGCAGCTCGACGTCCGCCCCGATCATTTCATGGAGGAGGCGGCCGCCCGCCCCCTCGGTCGGGTGGGAGCCCCGGAAGAGGCAGCCCGGGCCGTGCTCTACCTCGCCAGCGATGACTCTTCCTTCGTCACCGGCACGACCCTGGTGGTCGACGGCGGCGGACTGGCAGGATAGGAGTCCGCGATGTCGAGAGTGAAAATCGTTCCGGCGTTGCTGTCGTTTCTGTCGTTCCTGACGTTCCTGGCGATCCTGATTGTCACGACCTCCATCCCCAACGGATCAGCAGCGGCGACTCAGCCTTCTGTTCAGGATACATCCCGAACAGCTCATGACTGGGAGAATCCGCGGATCTTCGGGAGGAACCGGGAACCGGGCCATGCCTGGTTCATCCCGTACAGCGATGTTGAAAGCGCCGTTGCGGACGAACCCTCTGCCTCTCCCTGGTACCGCCTGCTGAGCGGGACCTGGAAATTCGCCTGGTCGCGAACGCCGGAGGAACGGCCGTTCGGATTTGAGAATCCCGGTTTCGATGTCAGTGACTGGGATGACATCGCGGTGCCGGGCAACTGGGAGTTCCAGGGCTACGGCATCCCCCTCTATACCGATGTCGACTACCCCTTCCCCGCCGATCCTCCCTTCGTACCCGATGACTGGAATCCGGTTGGATCGTACCGGACCGAATTCAGGCTCCCATCCGGATGGGACGGTCGACAGATCTTTATCCACTTCGGTGGCGTGAAATCGGCCATGTACCTGTGGATCAACGGCCAGATGGTCGGGTACAGCCAGGGGAGCAAGACCCCCGCGGAATTCAACATCACCCGGTTCCTCCACAGCGGCCGCAACACGGTGGCGGTGGAGGTGTATCGCTGGAGCGATGGCGCCTACCTGGAGGGCCAGGACTACTGGAAGGTCAGCGGCATCGAGCGGGACGTGATCCTCTACTCCACTCCCGACGTGATGATCCGGGATTTCACCGTTCGGGCCGGACTCGACCGGGAGTACCGGGATGGCCTGCTCTCCGTGGATGTCGACCTCCGGAAC
>JALGWK010000146.1 GCA_025774205.1 bacterium | reverse complement strand
AAGAGAGGCCAGTATGGGCCGAAGCTGCACTACGAGTTGGATAAAGTGGTCGAGGAAACACTTCAGGGGAACGCCCCATACTGCATGGTCTTCATTTCGGTCCTGTTCATCACCGGAATAGGGATGCCCGTCAACCATTACCTGTTCCACGGGGCATTCAAGGCACTTCCTTCTGTGGCTCTGATTGCGCTGGTGCTGAAACTCGCCTTCGTCTTCGGAATGATGGTGATCATGGCGAAGATCTTCTTTGGTTTGAATCCCCGGTTGAGCGAACTCTTTGATGGTTTCGGATCAGATGTCGATCCCGATCCGGAGTCGGAAACGGAGTTCTTCGGGAAGCGGGCAAAGCGGAAGTCTCTCTGCGATACCTGTCTGTGGTTTGCTATCGGGGTTCTGGTTACCAGTGCCTTCATTGGATTCGGAGGCTGATAAATGATCCGTAGTCTGATTCTCAGGCATATTTGAGCGACATTTCCTCACTATCTTTGGCAGTTCAGGAACCACCTTTTACGGCACCAGCAACAAGGATGAGATTGCACAATGAAAAACAGGCTCGGATCGAACGGAAGAAACCTGCTGATAACGGCCATGATAGCCTTCGTGATTTCTGCCGTACTCGGCGGTTGTTCCGGTAGTGGTAAGGTGGACGAGGGTCTGGAACTGCCCGAACTGACCGCTGAGCAGGGAGAACACGAGCGCGATGCGGTCGTCAGTCGTGAGGGTGAAGGCGAGCATGGTGGAGAGCGCGGTGAAGGCGAGCACAGCGGAGAGCGCGCTGAAGGTGAGCATGGCCGGGAAGAATCACGTGAGGGTTCCGGCGAGCATGGCGGGGAAGGTGGTGAAGGTGAGCATGGCGAGGAAGGTGAAGGTGGCGAGGAATCAGGTACCGAATTCGGCCTGAACGATACCTACGATAACGTCAGGAATGGAGCCCGCTTGATCCTGAACTGGGATGCCGAGAGCAGCTCTTTCGTCGGCACGGTGGAGAACACTACCGAACAGATCCTGACACGCGTCCGGGTGGAAGTTCACCTCTCGAACGGGATCGAACTCGGTCCGACGACCCCGACCGACCTCAAGTCTGGTGAGAAGCGTCGTGTAAGACTGACTGTGACCAGCACCGACTTCGATAAATGGTCGGCCCATCCCGAGGTCGGCGGTGGCGAGGGCTCCAGGTAGATAATGGCCCACAGGGCCGTGTATATATCACTCTATCGGCGATACAAACAGGTCGGGGTAGTCCGTATCGGATCGTTTTGATCTGATTGTTACGCGATGATGCCCAGTTCGCGCCCCACCTTGCTGAATGCAGTCAGGGCGCGATCGAGTTGCGGTCGGGTATGGGCCGCGCACATCTGGGTACGGATGCGCGCCCTGCCTTTCGGGACCACCGGATATGAGAAACCGACCGCGAAAACCCCTTCATCCAGCAATCGGTCCGCCATTGCCGTCGCCAGGACCGCGTCGCCCAGCATCACCGGGATGATGGGATGTTCTCCCGGGACGAGCTCGAAACCCATCTGCTCCAGTCCAGCTCTGAAGAAGGCGGTGTTCTCCCTCAATCGCACACGCAGGTCATCACTCTCTTCCAGAAGGTCGAAAACCGTCAGAGACGCGACGGTGATGGCCGGTGCCAGGGTGTTGGAGAAGAGGTATGGTCGGGAGCGCTGACGCAGCCACTCGACGATCTCCCTTCGACCGGAGGTGTAACCGCCGCTGGCGCCTCCCAGAGCCTTGCCCAGGGTGCCGGTCAGGATATCAACGCGATCCATGACCTGGTGATGTTCGTGGGTGCCGCGGCCTCCTGGTCCCATGAATCCGGTGGCGTGGGAATCATCCACCATCACCAGGGCGTCGTACTCCTCAGCGAGATCGCAGATCCCGGGCAGGTCGGCCACGATCCCGTCCATCGAGAAGACCCCGTCGGTGACGATCAGGCGGTGGCGGCGATCGGCGGCTTCCCTGAGCCGGGTCTCCAGGTCGGCCATGTCGTTGTTGCGGTACCGGAATCTCCCGGCCTTGCACAGACGGATTCCGTCGATGATGCTGGCATGGTTCAGTTCATCGCTGATGATGGCGTCCTCGGGTCCCAGGAGAGCCTCGAACAGACCGCCGTTCGCGTCGAAGCAGGAGGAGTAGAGGATGGTGTCCTCGGTGCCGAGAAAACGGCTGATCCGTTTTTCCAGTTCCGCGTGCGGCTCCTGGGTGCCGCAGATGAAGCGTACCGATGCCATGCCGAAACCGAACCGGGAGAGCGCCTCCCTGGCGGCTTCGACCACCTTCGGGTGGTTCGCCAGTCCCAGGTAATTGTTGGCGCACAGGTTGATTGCTCTGCGACCATCGGCCAACTCGATCTCAGCCTGCTGGGCCGAACCGATGACCCGTTCGACATTGAACAGCCCCTGCTGCCTCATCTCCTCGAGGTGTTCCCGGAGTTGTTTCGGAAGTGAGGTTGTCAGGAGATGCTCTCCAGCGCCCGCTCCAGCTTCTCTTTCACTTCGCAGGCGATCTTGCCCAGACCCGGCCTGCCAACCAGTTTGAACTGTGTTTCAGGATCGATCGCGGAAACAATACTGCCGCCGCCGTCTCGTTCCATCACCACCACGTTGCAGGGCAGGAGGAGTCCGATGTGAGGCTCCGCCGAGAGCGCCCGGAGGGCCAGGGGAGGGTTGCAGGCGCCCAGGATGACGTACTTCCTGAAGTCGACGTCCAGTTTCTTCCTCATCGTCGCCTTCACGTCGATCTCGGTCAGAATCCCGAAACCCTCTGCCGCGATGGCCTCGGTGACCTTTGTGACCGCTTCCTCAAAGGGAATTTCAGGGAATTCTCGAGTGATACCGTACCGAACCTCATCCATCGCTCTCACCTCGGGGCTGGGGAACATCCTGTCAGGATGGCCCGTTCGTCCTTTTCAACTGCCGCAATATATGTCCGGGGCGGTGACGCTTCTACCTTCACCATCCTCTTGATTCCACCTGTGCGGCGTAATAGGCTCTCTGCCCGTATGGCGCAGTTCTCTGAGACCGTCTGGAGACGATGCTGATGTTCTGGAGCCTGATACTGGCCCTCCTCTTCCTGCTCTTTCCGGCCTTGGCCATGTATGGCGAACGCCGGTCGAAGGTGCTGGCATGGCTGAGTCCGGTCGTCCTCTGCTACGCCTTCGGGATTATCCTGGCGAACTTCAGGATCATGCCGATAAACGAAGAACTCGCGGCAGGTTTCACATCCGGGACAGTAGTTCTGGCCATCCCCATGCTCCTTTTCAGTATGGATTTCCGACGCTGGCTGCGCCTGGCGAAAAAGACCATCCTCTCCTTCGCCCTCGCGATCGTGGCGGTGATGATCGTCTCCACCGTAGCGGTCTTCATCTTCCGGGATTCGGTGGAGGCTCCCTGGAATGTGGCCGGGATGCTGGTCGGGGTGTACACCGGCGGCACCCCTAACATGGCCGCGATCGGGACCGCGCTCGATGTGCCGCGGGAAACCTTCATCCTCCTGAACGCGGCTGATGTCGCGCTCAGCAGTCTCTACCTCATCCTGCTGATGACGGTGGCGCAGCGTCTCCTCCTGAAGGTGCTGCCGGCCTTCAAATCGGCCGGCAATGCCGGGGATATACAACCCGGTGAGAATACGTCGGAGACGAACGAGCGGACGAACCTGGCGATCGGATCACTCCAGGCCCTGACTGCTCTCGGCTTTTCGGTCATGGCGGCGGCGATCGCGATCGGATTCTCAGTGCTGGTAACCGGCAGGATCTCGGATCCGATCGTGATCCTCTCGATTACCTCCATCGGGATCATCGGATCGTTCATCAGGCCGATCCATAAACAGGTCGGGTCCTATGAGACCGGCCAGTATCTGCTGTTGATTTTCTGCATCGCGATCGGTTCGCTGGCCAACATCCAGGTTCTTCTCGACTCCTTCGGGAGCCTGTTCGGATATACCGCCTTCATCCTGCTGGGAGCCATCACGCTCCACTACATCTTTGCCATCATTTTCAGAATCGACGCCGATACCGCCATCATCACCTCCACCGCCGCGGTGTTTGGCCCGGCCTTCGTGGGGCCGATCGGGAACGTCCTGGATAATCGGGAGATAGTCATCTCCGGGCTGACGACGGGCGTCGTCGGCTATGCTGTCGGGAACTTCCTCGGGGTTGGTCTGGCGTGGCTTCTGAGCCCGTAACTTCCCTGCCGTCCCGCCCCGGTTCCGGGGCAGGACAGAAGGATTACCTGAACCAGGTGACGATCTTCCCGCTCATCTGCCGGGAGACTCCCCGGATAGCGTCGTTGGTGATCATGTCCGCCGTGCGCGGTTCGGTCGGGGCGTCGAGCAGGGCCCGCTTCTCCCTCGGCAGATCGTTGATCGGTCCCTGGAACCTGACCCAGCGGGCTTCATCCACGACCCGGTCGGTGAATTCCTCGCTCTTCACGATCCGACCGGTGTCGACATCCACGATCTGGTAACTGGCAGCGACCTCCACGGTCCGCCGCATGGTGTACTCGCGGTAGAATACCGACCGGGTCATTTCGACCTCCGCGCCGGTGGAATCACGCCCCATATACTTGATCTTGTGCTCCCGCTCCTGGAAGTTCGGACGACCGGTCTGGGTCGAGATCTGGGTCACACTGCCGGTGATGAAGTAGTCAATGCCCTCGAGTACTCCGATCCTGGTGGCGGTCTCGGGATCGATGACACCCATGACGCTCAGCTGGTGCTCGTTCAGGAGCTGGTCGATGACATCCCGGGTGGCGAAGATCGCGAACTCCAGTTCGGCGTTCACGCATTGTGCGATGAGCTGTTCGGTCAGCAGGTTGCTGTACTGGTTCCCGCGCGAGGTCGTGTTACGGAAGGGGAGGACTGCCACCCTGGCGACGGCCTCTTCGTACATCTCCGCCGCCCGGGCTTCGGCGTCGCGGTAACCGGGTACTGCCTCGAGAGCCTGTCCGAACCGATGGTATGATCCCCTGGCGTCACCGTCCTCAGCCAGCTTCTCGGCCCACCGGTAATATGCGTCCGCGATGAAGTTCCGCGTGGCCGCCTGGTCGGTCGCGAATTCGGCATAGGGCAGGTTCCGCGTGGCCGCCTGGTCGGTCGCGAATTCGGCATAGGGCAGGGCCTTCACGTACCAGCCGGTGATGGCCTGCTGGAACGCCCCCCCAGTGACGAGCTGGTTGCCGACCTCCACGTGACAGCGCCATAACCGCGCCTTCGTGTCCGCGTGATAATCCGCTATCTGCACCACCTTGAGGTATTCCGGGATGGCCAGCTCGTACTCCCGGCGGCTGTAGTGCGCTTCCGCGTTTCCGTAATAGTATTCGGTCCCTCGACGCACGGCATCGGCCCGCAGGTGGCCCACATCGGTAGCCTGCACAGTGACACCGTGTCTTCCACACCGTCTGGCGAAATTTTCAGTCCGGTCATAGGTATCGATGGCCCGCGACCAGTCGTTCTCTATCTCGAACGAGGCTGCGCGATCGATCAGCTCGGTGTAGGCCTGCGAGGCGACTCCCCGCAGGTGGGTCTTCGCATCTTCAAAGTCAGGTCTACGGTCCAGCGACTCCAGATCGCGGTTCGCGGACTCGAAGTACTGTCCTGACTCCTCGTATTCCAGCGCCCGCTTGAAGGCCTTTTTGGCAGCGCACGAGGTGGTGAACAGGGGAAGAATGAGCAGGCAGGCGATGAGCGATGCGGCGGACCTGGTATTCGAGAGCCTCATGTCGGTTCTGTCCCAGTGTATGGTGGAGTCGATATGCCTCCATACGATAATCCTATCAGCCGTCAAAGACGGGTGTCAATTCGCTG
>JALGWK010000145.1 GCA_025774205.1 bacterium | reverse complement strand
CGAGAGGGGGAACCCGAACAACTGGACCGGCTGGACCGACACCCGCTATGACCGGCTTCTCGAGGAGGCCCGACGATCATCCGATCGGGGGACGCGGAACCGGCTCCTGGCAGAAGCCGAAGCGCTGATGCTCGCCGATGTCCCGATCATCCCGATCTTCCAGAGCAGCAACGTCCAGCTCATCAAGCCGTACGTGAGCGGCCTGCGGCCCAACCCGCTCGACGTGGTCGGCTGGACCGGCGTCCGGATCGACCTCGACTGGAGTCCGGATCGACCTCGACTGGACCCCCGAGCGATGAACGAGGGCCGCTTCCTCCTTCCCCCCATCTCGCCCCTGCTCAGGCGGCGACTTCTCACGGCGTTGCCCACGCTCTTCGTCATCGTGAGCCTGACCTTCATCCTGACGCGGGCCGCTCCCGGCGGGCCATTCCGGAACGAGCAGGCCGTACCGGAAGCAGTGCGAGCCAACATCGAGGCTCGTTACGGGCTCGACCGGTCGCTGATCACACAGTACGTCCGCTTCTGGGGGAATCTCCTTACCGGTTCGCTCGGTCCTTCCTTTCAGCAGCCGGAACGGCCGGCCATGCGGGTGCTCCTTGATGGCTTCGTACCGAGCCTCATCCTCGGGCTCGCCGCACTCTTCCTGGCTCTCCTCTTCGGTCTGGGAGGCGGCACTCTGGCCGTCATCCGGCCCCGGGCAGGACCGGCCGTCTCCCTGGCGGCGCTCATCGCGCTCGCTGTACCGGTCTTCGTCCTCGGCCCGATCCTCATCCGGGTCCTGGCGGTCGGCCTCGGTCTCTTCCCGGCCGCGCTCTGGGGCTCTCCCGGCCACCTGGTCCTGCCGGCCCTGACCCTCGGTCTCCCGGTGGGGGGCTCGCTGGCCCGTTTCTGGCGCAATGTCCTCTCCGAGTGCATCGATCGTCCCGAGTGCCTCGCGGCACGCTCCCGCGGGCTGAGCTCCTGGCAGGTCGTGAGGAGACACGCCGCGCCGAGGGGACTGCCCCTGCTCCTTAACTACATCGCGCCGATGCTGGCGGGACTGGTGACCGGCAGTGTGGTGGTGGAAAAGATCTTCAGCCTGCCCGGGATGGGCCGCTTCTTCATAGACGGTGCCCTCGCCCGCGACTACCCGATCGTGATCGGGGCCACCCTGCTCTACGCCCTCCTCCTCCTTATTGTCCACACCGTGGCTGACCTCGCCCATATCCGTCTCGATCCCCGCCTGCGCCAGGAACATGCCGAATGGACAGTGGCCGAGCGCGCCCGCCGGCAGGTGCTGAAGAAGGCGGCTGGCAAAGCCCGGGTCGCGGAGAAGGCAGCAGGCAAAGGCAAACCATCGAAGAAAGGTGTACCGCCGAAGAGGGGTGTGCCGCCGAAGAGAGGTGTGCCGGCGAAGAGAGGCGTTCCACCCAGGGGAGGCGCACCATCGAAGAGTGGTAAACCATCGAAGAAGGGGAAACCATCGAGGAAGGGCAGATCATGAAGCTCAGACCGGGAACGGCACTGGTCGACCTTGTCCTCCTCATCATCCTTCTGGGGGGAGCCGTTGTCGCCCTGCTCGGCGCGGAGATACTGCCGGCCGAGCTGGCCGGGAGTGTCCTCCCGGAAGCCCAGCCGCCTTCGACCCGGCACATCTTCGGAACCGACGCGCTCGGTCGCGACATGGCGGCCCGTCTTCTCGAGGGAATGCGCACCACCATGGCGGTCGGGATCGGAGCGACCATCCTGGCGCTCGTGATCGGCACGATCTGGGGCGGCATCGCCGGTCTGGCCGGACCGCGGACCGACGAAGTCATGATGCGCGCCGTGGATGTCGGGTTCTCCCTGCCGTACATGTTCCTGGTCATCCTCCTGGTGAGCCTGGCCGGTGAGAGGAGCCTGCTCCTCCTTTTCGTGGTCCTGGGGCTGGTCGAGTGGCTGCCTCTCTCCCGGGTGGTCCGGGCCGGTATAAGGGACCTCCGCGGGGAAGCCTTCCTCGAGGCCTCGCGGATGATGGGAGGCAGCCGGTTCTATGTGCTCCGGGCCCATCTCCTCCCGAATCTCGCTGGACCGCTCGTTGTCTACGCCACCCTGATGCTCCCCATCGTCATGATGCAGGAAGCCTTCCTCTCCTTCCTCGGCCTCGGGGTCGCGCCTCCGATGGCCTCGTGGGGAACCCTGATCGCCGATGGTGTCGCGATGGTGACCGCGCCCTGGATCCTGCTGGTCTCCGGACTCACACTCGCTATCTGGCTGGTATCCCTTCATCTTGCCGGCGACCGCCTGGCCCGCAGGCTCAACGTGCACCGCACGACCACCGCCGATCGCCTGATGTCGACTGACTACTCAGTTACCGAGGAACTGGAACGGGTCACCCCGGGGAGGCTGGTGACCGATGAGTAAGCGCATCGTACTCGCTGACTTCGAAGTAAGCTACGGACGCTCCGGAACGATCCTGGCTATATCCCATCTGGAACTCCAGCCGGGCAAGATCACCACTGTCACCGGTCGCACCGGCACGGGGAAGAGCACCCTCGGACACGCCATGGCGGGTCTCCTGCCCTTCATGGGAGCTTCAGCGAAGGGTATCGTTCACCTCGGGCCTAGCGCTGTCCCGGTCGGCAACCTCCAGGCGTGGTCCGGAATCAGGGGCGTCAGCGTCAGGTGGATCCCCCAGGAGCCGGCCAGGGCCTTCACACCCACCCGGCCCCTTCTGCCGCAGATGCTGGAAGGGATCAAAGACCGGAAGAAGGTCGCGGAGCCGCTCGACCGCCTTTTGAAGGTGACCGGTCTGCCCGACCGGAAGGAACTGTCCCGGCGGTGCCCATATGAAATGAGCGGCGGGATGCTGCAGCGCGCGGCGGTGATCAGCGCCTTCCTGCCCGGGCCGATGCTCGTCGTGGCCGACGAACCGACCGCCCACCTCGATCCTCCACGAGCTCTCATCCTGGGGCGGATTATCACTTCGCTGGCCCAGCACGCCTCGGCGGCCGTGCTCTGGATTACCCACGACATGCGGATAGCCGCGGCACTCAGTGATCGGGTGATCCACATCGCGAAGGGGCGGATCGACGCCGACGGTACCCCGCTCGATCTCCTCGATCCCTTCGGTGATAAACCTCTGCCGCTGGTCCGTCACACGGCCCGGCTCTCGATGCCGGTATGAGAGGCGCGGCGATCATCGAACTGAGGGGGGTTGAGGTACGACCTGGCGGCGAGGAATCGCAGCCCGTCCTGAAGGGTTGTTCTTTAAGCTTACCCTGGTGAGCGGGCGGTGATCGTGGGCGAGAGCGGGGTGGGGAAGACCACGGTCCTGCGGACGATTGCCAGGCTGCTCCCCATCGAGCGCGGCACCCTGCGGGCGCCCGACTCGATCGGCTGGCTCCCCCAGC
Organism: bacterium; assembly: GCA_025774205.1. Taxonomy (GTDB): domain Bacteria; phylum Blakebacterota; class Blakebacteria; order Blakebacterales; family Blakebacteraceae; genus Blakebacterum. Next base: position 9,400 of record JALGWK010000145.1, on the reverse strand, counting down.
ACCCTCTTCCAACCTTCGATCCGCGCTGGTCGGTCTTCCGGTCGGTCTGTGAACCGATGATCCTGGCCGGTGTCAAGCGGGCAGAGGCCCGGACAAAAGCGGTCAAACTGCTCCGATCGGTCACCCTCTCCAACATGCAGTGGGACCTGCGGCCCGCGGCCCTTTCCGGTGGGCAGATGCGGCGGGCAGCCGTCGCCAGGGCGCTCGCCGGTTCTCCCAAGGTCGTACTGGCCGACGAACCAACGGCCGGCCTCGATCCTGAGGCTGCCATCTCGCTGGTCGATCTTTTCAGGGAGATGACGGCCCTTCACGGCATTGCCGTAGTCTGGGTGCTGATCGGGTGCTCGTGATGGCGGAGGGCAAGATCGTCGAGGTGGCCTCGATGCACCGGCTGGCGAAACACGCGCGGACCGAAGCAGCCCGCCGGCTGATGAAGGCCTGGCTACCTCTCGATCCGCTCGCGGCCCGCAAACAGTTCCGTGAACCGGGGAGTGTGATGCCCAATCCGGCCGCCTGGCCCGTTGATGACGACGAAGACGACTACTAGGAGCCTCCTGCCTGAACCGGTCAGACCCGGCGCTGTCGACATCAGTGGGGATCTCAGCAGACGTCGCTGATCAGGCCTCTTCGATCACCGCTCCACCCAGGTCATCGGGACCGATCACGATGGCCCGGCTCTCGACTCCTTCCGCCGACCACCGCCTCACCAGGTGAGCGCAGACCTCCTCCACCCGGTCGATCGTTCCATCGCATAGAACGATGATCGTCGGCCCGCTGCCGCTCAGCCAGACGGCATCGGCCCCATTGCCGCGGGCCAGTCCGCACAGGTCGTCAAAGGCCGGGATCAGCCTGGCCCGGTAGGGCTCATGGAGAATGTCGCGGGTGAGCCGGTCGAGGCGGTCGGTCTGCCCCTTCTCGAGGGCGTGGAAGAGGAAGAAGGTCCGCTGCTGGCTGCGGACGGCGTCCAGATGGGCAACCTGGCCAGGGAGCGCCTCCCGGGCAAGGCGGGTGGAGAGAGCCAGCTCGGGGATCACGGCCCCGATCAGGTAATCCTCATGGAGCCGACCGCGATGGAGGAGTACCTCGCTGTCGTCCAGGACGGCGGCGGCGATAAGTCCGCCTCTCAGGGAAGGTGAGACATTGTCGGGATGACCCTCCTCGGCGATGGCCATGGCGACGAGTTGATCCTCATCGACGGCGGCCTCGGCCAGGTGCGATCCGGCCAGCAGTCCCGCCACGATTGCCGCTCCGCTGGCGCCCAATCCCCGGGCCACAGGGATTTCGGACCGGCCCGTGATGATCGCTCTCCCGTCGAGTGAGAGTCCGGCGGCTGTCCATATCCGGATAAGTCCCCGGACCACGAGGTTCGAATCATCAAGCGGGACCATGGCCGGAGGGCCGGTACCCTCCCCCTCCCACTCGACCACCCACTCGGTCTCAACCGTGCCCGCCATGCTGAAGGAACCTTCCACCTCCACGGTAACTCTCAGGTAGAGGTCCACCGCGAGCCCGAACAGGTCGAACCCGGGGCCCAGATTGCTGGTGGAACCCGGCACCACCGTCTGGACGCTGCGCTTCATTGGAGTCTCTCCCGAATCTGAAGGGTATCGCGGCGCCGGTTACGGAGGAACCGAAACGCCGGGACGACCGGGGAGCATGGAACCCGATCCGTCCCCGGCACTATACTTCCTCAGGCACCCGTCATCCAGTGTGGGGCGGATCCTGAACGGACCGGAGCGAAGAGCGGGACGCCGCTGTCTGAATCATGCCGGAGCAGTGATTGATTGATGGACGAACCGAACCTCATCCAGCGGGCCCGGGCGGGCGATGAAGACGCCTACGGGGTCCTGGTACACCAATACCAGGACCGGGTCTACCGGACCGCCGTCCGGATGGTCGGGGATGATGACGCTTACGACGTCACGCAGGAGGTTTTCATCAAGGCCTGGCGGGAGCTGAAACGATTCAGGGGTGAATCGGCTCTCTCGACCTGGCTCCACCGCATGACGATCAACCTCTCCCTCAATCTCATCCGGGGCAGGAAGCGGGAACAGAACCGGCGGGAGCAGTACGGTCCCGGTGTCTCCACGCCGCCTCCAGCGCCCGACTCCTCCCTGCTCGACGAGGAACGGACCCGGATGGTGTGGGAGGCGATCGACTCTCTCCCCGAGCGCCAGCGGACCGCCATCATCATGTACCGCTTCGAAGAGCTGACAGCTCCCAGGATCGCCGAAGTCATGGACCTGAGCATCGGAGCGGTCGAATCACTGCTCCACCGGGCGAAACTCACCCTGCTTGAGATATTTCAGGCGCAAGGAATGAAGCCGAAGCGGGGTCGAACACAAGAGGACTGAACCATGGGGGAAGATATACGGCATAACAGACCGGTCGATCCCGACGATCTCCGGCAGCAGATTCCGGCCTGGCTGGCCGGCGACCTCGGCGAGCGCGCTCTGCGGGCGTTTGAAGAGGGGTTGGCCGGAGAGGCCGCACTCCGGGACGAGGTGGAGAATCTCCGGAATCTCTGGGAGACACTTCCCGACCGGGCACCAGAGGGAACACCGATCGATTTCTGGCCGCTGGTCAGAGATCAGCTGCCAGCCCGTCGCACGGCAGCCTTCCCTGCGCGTCAGGAACAATGGCGGGTCGCGGTCTCCTTCGCGGCCGGGATCATCGTCGGTCTGGGACTGTGGCTGCTGGGTACCGGCGGCCCGGCCGTCAGTACAGCCGCCGAGGAGGAACTCCTCGCCCACGACACCGTCTTCGAAACTCTCGATCCGCTGCCCCTCGATTCGATCGGCGGAATCTACCTCGCGGCGCTTCCCCTGGATGATGAGGGCCGCTGATGACTGCCTTCCTCAAGAAGAACCTGGTCACCCTCATCCTGGCAGCTTCACTCGGCCTGAATGTGACTCTCGGCATCATCATGCTCACCCAGGAAAATCCGCGAGATCATTTCCGCCGCATTGCCGAGGAGCGCGGCTGGCGAGGTGATGATTATCGGCGCGCTGACCTGGAGAATCGCCGGGAAGCCACACCTGACTCCCTTCGCCAGTTCCGTCATTTCGAGCCTGACCAGCTCGAAGCCCTGCGCGACCTCCGCCGGGAGATGTTCACAGAGATCGAACCGGCCCGGGAGGAGATCAACACCCTCCAACGCCTGATCAGTGAGGAACTGCGGAGTTCCGAGCCGAATATCGCCCGTCTCGACAGCATGACCTCCCGGATCATGCGCTACCAGAACCAGATCCAGCAGCGGACCCTCCGCCTCATCCTGGCGGAACGGGAGATCCTGACGCCGGAGCAGTACCAGGCCTTCCTCCGTTACATGGTGCCCGGACAGCTCGGCCAGGTCGACCGGAGGTACGATTACGGCCGCCGCGGGCGGGGAGAGAGTGACAGCACGGGCGGGGACCGGACCTGGAGCGATCGGGAAGGATCCGGTCGGGGCGGTGAAAAACCGCCACCACCACCGTTTCACTGATCCCGATATACCTGATCCCGGCCATTTCGACTACGATATCGCAGCCGGCGACCAGGGTTTTGCATCGCGATCACCGAACCGCACACTCCTTCTTGACCTGCGACCTCTCTTTGTCGTACCTTAAAATACGATAAGGAAGGTCGCATATTCCCAACCACCGGGTGGATCAATGATGCTCGCACTCACGAAAGCCACCGGCTACGGCATCCTCTCCCTCGGCTATCTCGACGGCCTGGAGGAGAGCACTGTCGCCAGCGCCAAAGAGATCTCCGAGGTATTCTCGATCCCAAATGAACTGCTGGCCAAGGTACTGCAGCGCCTGACCAGGTCCGGATTCCTGACGGCCCATCAGGGACGCGGCGGGGGGTACTCGATCGCCTGCGATACGGGGAATGTGAGCGTGGCCGATGTGGTCGAGGCGGTGGAGGGTCCGATTTCGATCGCCACCTGTCTCAAGAAGGGCGGCAAGGAACTGTGTGACCAGTGGGACAACTGCACCATCAAGACACCGGTCGGGATCATCCAGGACCGGCTGGCTCAGCTCTTTGCTTCGATATCGGTCCGGGAGATAACCTCCGGTGTCGATCTCTGCCCCGCCAAGGACCTGATCTCGAATACCTCGTACTGATCGTTCGCCCCTCCCACTCCACCCCTCACTCCCGTGACGCGACCGGACTCGGGATCCCCGGCACAACATCGAGGTGGCTGATCCCGTTGAGAAGCAGCACCTGCCACTGGTCGTTCTCCCGCAGACGGATCGCCGAGATCGAGGCGTTATTGATCTCGAAGCGGTAACGCTCTTCGATCGGCAGTTCGAAGATCGAACAGATCACGCCCCGGATGGGACCGGAGTGGGCGAAGAGTGCGATCGTTCGGCCGGTGTGTTCACGGGCGATCGAGGCGATCGCATCGAGGGCGCGTTCCTGCATCCCGGTGAGACTCTCGCCGTCGCCGCGGGGGACATCCGCTTCTGCCCGGCGCCATCGATCGAGGTCCTCACCGTGTTCACGCCGCACCTCCGCCAGCGTCTTTCCCTCCCAATCGCCGTAACTGCACTCCCGCAGGCCCTCCATGGCGATAACTTCGACTCCGAGAGCCGCGCCCGCTGCTTCGGCCATCTCCCGTGCCCGGGAAAGATCGCTGGTGATGATCACGTCCGGTTTCCAGGATCGCAGCGCTTCTGTCACCGGCTCGATCCGGCTCCGTCCCAGTTCGTTCAGGGGGGTGTCAGCGTGTCCCTGGAACCGCCGCTCGGCGTTCCAGTCGGTCTCGGCATGCCGGACCATGACGATCAGTGTCTCAGATGCCATCAGACTCCTCGAGATAGTACCGACAGAGGTCGGTCAGGGTGCAGTCGGCGCAGTCCGGCTTCCGGGCGCCGCAGACCCGCCGACCATGGAAGATCAACGCGCTGGAGAACCGGAACCACCGTTCTTCAGGGAGCAGGTCGTTCAGATCATATTCGATCTTCACCGGGTCGGTGTGATCGGTGATCCCCAGACGACCGCTCAGGCGTTTGACATGGGTATCCACCGTGATTCCGGGAAAACCCCAGGCTCCGCCGCGGATCACGTTCGCGGTCTTCCTGCCGATCCCCGGCAGCGAGGTCAGATCAGCCATCTCCTGCGGGACCTCACCCGCGAATCGTTCCATGATCACCGCGGCTGCGCCCTTGATGGACTTCGCTTTCTGGCGGAAGAACCCTGTGGAATGGATGATCTCTTCGATCTCTTCCACCCCCGCCGCGGCATAGGCGCCGGCATCCGGAAAACGTTCGAAAAGCACCGGCGTGACCTGGTTGACCCGCTCATCGGTGCACTGGGCCGACAGGATCGTCGCCACCAGCAGCTGCAGAGGATCACGATACTCGAGGGCAACTCCCGCGTCAGGATGGCGCTCATCCAGCCGATCCATGATCTTGAGCACCCGAGACGCCCGCGCCAGGCCCGCGTCAGGATGGCGCTCATCCAGCCGATCCATGATCTTGAGCACCCGAGACGCCCGCGCCAGGGGATCTTCTTCGGAGAAGGCTGGATTCTTCCGCGCCATCAACTGCATCCGCTCCTGGAGTGAAAAGAGTGACAAATCACCTGAAAAGGTAAAGTACGGCACCAACATGGCCAACCGGCGTCTTTTATGTTACACTCTAAACAGGTTTCTGAACCCGTTCGTCTAATATGTGAACCGATGGCACGGAAAAACCAGAATAAGCCTGATGGCGCGCCAGCGCCCGAAGCCACTGACGAGCAGTTGATACAGCGCTGCCTCGATGGCAATCCGGACGCCTACCGCGTCCTCGTGGAGCGGTACTGGTCGATGGTCTACAGTATCGCCCGCCGCATCGCCGTGAGTCACGATGACGCCGTTGATGTGACCCAGGAAGCCTTCGTCCGCGCCTACGAGAATCTTTCCGGCTTCGCTCGTGACGCGAAGTTCTCCACCTGGCTCCTGCGGGTGGCCACCAACTACGCCCTCGATCAGAAACGCCGGAAAACGGCCCGTGTTCGTCTGCAGCACCTCGTCCCGGTAACTGGCCACGCCCCACCGGCCGACCTGCCCGCCATAACGAAGGAGTCAGAAAGCCGTCTGGCGGAGATGCTCCAGACCTTGAGCCATCATCAGCGGCTCTGTCTGGTCCTGAAGGTGGTGCATGAGATGAACACCTCGGAGGTAGCAGAGATCCTGGGCTGCTCTGAAGGGACCGTGCGGGTCCACCTCCACCAGGCCCGGAAACTGCTGCGTGACCGATGGGACGGGTGGCGATCATGAAGGCCCTCCGACACCGGGCCCATGCCCGCTCCGGGAATGCCTTCGGCTGCCCGTACACCCAGCGTACGCTGGGGCAGCTTGGCGAGGACGCCCTCCAGCTCCCGCTCGTGGCCCGGCACCTGCTGCTCTGTCCCGCCTGTCGTGCTCACAGACGACGTGTTTCGCGGGTGGATGCAGCGCTCAGGAACGAACTTCAGACCGAGACACCGCCCTTCTTCTCCGGCCGGTGGGAAGAAATCAGTTCCCGGATCGCCCCCCCGACCCGCTCCCGACCGCCGGCTTCATACCGCCGCCGGGAGGAGCGGAGAGGGTTCGTCATCGGAGCGCTGGCCTCGCTGGCCTTCCTGATCGGAACCGCCTGGCTCGTCGATCAGCAACCGGTTGAGACTGACGATGTGATCGCGACGGGACCGGGTGTGTCAGTCACCGAACTTTCGGTCGAGGGAGAGAAGGCGACCGTCGAGATCGAGGCCAATGGCGAGGACGAGGGGGCCCTCTATCTGTGGCTGGAATCCGACAGTGAAGCGGCCGAACCGCTGAGGGATCCGCGGTGATATCGCACTCGTGCACCGGTATCTGGCGCCGTGCGGCGTCCGTCACGGTCCTGCTCGCGGTGATACTGGCGATATCCCTGCCCGCGGCGGTGACGTTCGCCTCGGATGACGGGGTTGCCTTCGAAGAGAAGGACAAGCGTGACCGTCGTCCCGCTGCCTTCACACTGAACCGGGTACGGCTCTACGTGATCAACGCCAGGAGGGGTGAACCGAGGGTATTCCTGCCGCCGCTCCACGGTCACCACCCGAGTGAAGCGGTCAGCGAGGCCGTCACCGATGCCTCCCGGGCCATAGACGTGGTTCGGGCCCGGTACGATTTCGAGAACCTCGAGATCGTCAGCCAATCGTATTACCTGCTGCAGGCCGTCAGGATGAAGGGGGGACAGTACACCTATCAGCTCAACCCCGAGCCGGGCTGGGGCCCCTATTCGAGCAATAACTGGCAGGGTGACCTCGAGACGCTGACGGGATCCAGTGACCTCGAAATCAAGCTGAACATCTCGCACGACCGGAGAGAGATCTTCTCCATCCAGATGGCTGTGGATCCGGGTCGGCCGATCTCGTTCGGCACGAGGCTGTCCGATGATAACGCGGTCTTCGCCGTTCTTACCTTCGATACCCCTGATTCTTCGCCCTACCTCGACGGTAACGGCTCAACCGCGCCGGTGATGTCGACCTTCGGACCGGATGCCACCGGCACCAGTTCGACCACTCCCTCACCGCGTATCTACCTGAACTGGGACATTCCCCCCACCCTGATCCACTACTCTCCGCCCGACTACCCGGAGATCGCCTGGCGGGCCGGGGTCGAGGGGTATGTGACCTTCCACGTCATCATCGGGACCGACGGCACGGTCGAGCAGGTCAAGGTCGCCGACCAGGTGCCCGCGAACCGCCATCGGATATTCGAGAAAGCCGCCGAGGCCGCGGTCATGCAGTGGCGGTACCGTCCTGCCTCGATCAACGACGTGCCGGTGAAGGCCCTGGTGAGTCAGACCGTGCAGTTCGTCCTCTCCGAGAATGGCTGGAGCTACTACTGGCAGAGCCCCTGAATACCTGCTGTTCAGCCATCTGAGTTAGAGCGGAAAAGCGAAGGGCGGCGGATCCCGTTTCAGATCCGCCGCCCTTTTCATATCCAGCTCCGATCCGGTCGAAACGGAACTATATATTACGATCAGACCTTCTCGGAGATCAGTTTCGGCTGGGTGAAGAGGAAGAGGTAGTCCCCGCCGCCCGCTTTCGAGTCGGTCCCGCTCATGTTGAACCCACCGAAGGGATGTCCGCCCACCAGGGCGCCGGTGCACTTCCGGTTGACGTAGAGGTTGCCAGTGTGGCAGAGGTTCTTCCCCTTCACGATCTTCTCCGGATCCCGGGTGTAGAATGACCCGGTCAGGCCGAAGATCGAGTCGTTGGCGATCTCGCAGGCATGATCGAAATCTCGGGCCTTGATGACCGACGTGATCGGCCCGAAGATCTCCTCCTGGGCAACCGTGGCCTTCGGGTCCACATCGGCGATCACGGTCGGTTTGATGAACCATCCGTCTCCTGCCCCGGTGTCGCGCTCGCCGCCGGTGACGATACGACCCTCCTGGCGACCGATCTCGATGTACTTGAGATGGTCGTTCATGGCACCTTCGTTGATCACCGCGCCGTTGTACACGTCCGGGTCCTCCGGGTGACCGACCCGGATCTGCTCCACGAGGGGTTTCATCTTCTCGAGGAACTCGTCGTAGACATCCTCGACCACGATCAGGCGCGAACCGGCACTGCACTTCTGCCCCTGGTAGCCAAAGGCTGACGTGACACAACCGGCGACCGCCTCGTCGAGATCGGTGTCCGAGTCAACGATGACGAAATCCTTGCCGCCCATCTCGAGGATGGTGCGCTTGACCCAGATCTGCCCCTCAGCGGTCTTCGCCGCTTCAGCGTTGATGTGGAGGCCCACTTCCATCGAACCGGTGAAAGCGATCAGACGGGTCTGCGGATGCTTCACCAGGTAGTCACCGGCTGAGGCGCCGGCACCCGGCATGAAGTTCACCACGCCATCGGGGAGTCCGATCTCCTGCAGGATCCTGAAGAATTGCCAGCCGATGACAGGAGCGTCACTCGACGGCTTCACCACCACGGTATTCCCGGAGACGAATGCAGCCGAGGTCATACCAACCAGGATCGCCAGTGGGAAGTTCCACGGCGGCACGACGAGCGCCGGGCCGAGCGGGATGTAACGGAGTTCGTTCTCTTCACCGGGAATCGGTGTCAGCGGCTGGGGGGCGGCATACCTGATCGCCTCCCGTCCGTAGAATTCAAGGAAATCGATCGCCTCGGCCACGTCGGCGTCAGCCTCGACCCACGACTTGCCTTCTTCGTAGACCATCCAGGCGGCCAGCTCGAACTTGCGCTCGGTCATCAGGTCACAGGCTTTCCAGATGAAATCGGCCCTCTCCTGCGCCGTGGTCCACTTCCAGGATTCAAAAGCCTCCGCCGCGGCGGCGATGGCGATCTCGGCCTCTTCCTGACCGGCCCTGGCGCAGGTGCCGACCAGATCGGAGGGCCTGGAGGGATCGTACGATTCCAGCTTCGCCTCGGTCATGAC
>JALGWK010000144.1 GCA_025774205.1 bacterium | reverse complement strand
GGAGTTCCTCTACGCGGTCTCCCTGACCTCCGGTCTCGGATCGAATCCGGTCGGGCTCGACCGCGGGCAGCTGGGGGGAACCTGGATCCTGAAGGCGCGCAGGATCGGGCCCCGCATCCTGCTCATCCAGCCCAACTACCGGTTCAGGGCCCGCAGCGACAATCCCCTGGAGGTCGAGGCGGTGGCCAACGCTTTCGCTCCCTCCACTCAGTGGGGCTTCGAAATCGAGGCCCGGAGCGATGAGCGGGTTCTGGTCGACGCCACTGATTTCTTCCTGCGTGATACGCATGGCGCCGGCGCCCGGATGCAGGGGGCGGGGCAGGGCGCCTTCCGGCTCGACCGGAGCCGGAGCGTATTCCACCTCCCCCGGACGAAGACCTTTCCGACGAACTGCGAGGTGGAGACCTGGCTTACCTTCACGAGCGACTCTCCCGGGCCGCTCGTTTCGGGTACGGCAGCCGACGGGAGGGCGGTCTCCCTGATCCAGCACCATTCGCTGGTGGCACTCCCCGATGACGGCTACCTCCCCCGGAGAGCTGATCCACGGGTCAGCTCCGGCAGCATGACCTTCTCCGATTACGCCACCCCGATCGACGAGGATCTGAAGATCCAGTGGATCAACCGGTTCCGGCTGCAGAAGAAGAATCCCGGAGCGCGCCGTTCGGAAGCGGTCGAACCGATCGTCTTCTACGTCGATCCCGGTGCCCCGGAACCGATCTACACGGCTCTGAAAGAGGGAGCCGCCTGGTGGAACGAGGCCTTCGAGGCGGCCGGATTCATCGACGCCTTCCAGGTGAGGGACCTTCCGGAAGGGGCCGATCCGATGGACCTCCGGTACAACATGATCCACTGGACCCATCGCTCCACCCGCGGCTGGTCGTACGGGGGATCGGTCACCGATCCACGCACGGGTGAGATCCTCAAGGGGAATGTGAACCTCGGCAGTCTGCGGCTTCGTCAGGATGTTCTGCTCGGAGAGGGGCTGATACCGGTCTACGCCACGACCGGCGCGGCAGAAGGTGTCGCCGCGAACCCGGCCCTGCGCCCTACCGCTCTCATGGACCTGGCCGACGGGCCGACCTTCGGGTACCTGGCCGGGTTGGATCCGCGGTCCGATCCGGTCGAGATGGCCATGGCCCGCGTGCGCCAGCTCTCCTGCCACGAAGTCGGGCATACCCTCGGATTCGCGCACAACTACCTCACCAGTGCTTATGGACGGTCGAGCGTGATGGATTATCCGGCCCCGGTAGTGAACATCCGCTCCGATGGCTCACTCGATCTCTCCGACGCTTATCCGGTCGGGGTGGGGGAGTTCGACATCTTCGTGGTGAAGTGGGCCTACAGCGACTTCGGGCCAGGAGCCGACGAGCCGGCCGAGCTGGAAGCTATCATCAGCGATTCCTTCCGGAAGGGTATCCGGTTCGCCGCCGACAATGAGGCGCGACCTCTCGGAGCGGCCCATCCGAAAGCGGCGCTCTGGGACAATGGCGCCGACCCGGTCGGCTATCTCCGCCACGAGATGGCGGTCCGCCAGTCGGGACTGATCACCTTCGGCGAACGGAGCATCCGGGTCGGAGAACCGCTGGCCTCCCTCGAGGAAGTACTGGTCCCCCTCTACCTTCACCACCGCTACCAGATGGAGTCGGCGGCCCACAGTCTCGGCGGGGTCGACTACAACTACGCCCTGCGCGGCGACGGTCAGACACCGCTGGAGATCGTCCCGGCCGACAAGCAGCGTGAGGCCCTCGACCTGATCCTCGACACCCTCGAACCGCGCTTCCTGGCCCTGCCGGAGGAAACCCTCAACCTCATACCGCCCCGGGCCTTCGGGATGGCCTCCGGGGAGACCTTCATTCATCGCACCGCGCCGACCCTCGATCCTCTCGGCATGGCGGCAACGTCGGCCGATTTCAGTGTCCAGGTCATCCTCCAGCCCGAGCGGATGGCCCGGCTGGTGGAATTCCACAGCCGGAACGCCTGGTACCCGGGACTCGATGAAGTCGTGGACGCGCTCCTGCAGACAACCTGGTACGCGCGTCGTTCAGAGAGCACCTGGCACGTCGCGATCCAGAACGAGGTCCAGCAGGTGGTACTCGATCGGTTGAAGAGGGAGGCCTCCAATCCCCGCTGCACCCCCCTCGTGCGTGCGGCGCTGAACGCAGGCCTGCACGGACTGAAGGAGTGGCTGGTGTCACAGCCTGATCCCGATCCCTTCCAGATGATGACGATTGAGGACATCCAGCGCTGGATCGATCGGCCGGAGAGCCTGTCGGTTCCGGGTATTGTCCCCGCAATGCCGCCGGGCAGTCCGATCGGCATTCCGCCGGTGCCGGCGATCCCCCCGAGCTCTTGAGTCGGATGCCATGTCACGCAATAGAACCATCGTGCCCTGTAACGTGACACTGGATCGTCGGGAATTCGTCAGAAGAACGGGCCTGGGAGCCGCCGGAATCGGAGTGGCCGGATCGGTGCTCTCCGGCCTAACGGCGTCCCAGCTCTCCGCGTGCGGTCACTCCAGGCGCCGACGGCCGAACATCATCTTCATCATGGCCGATGACCTGGGGTATGGCGACCTCGGCTGTTACGGACAGGAAAAGGTCCATACCCCCCATATCGACCGGCTGGCGGCCGAAGGGATGCGTTTCACCGACCACTACGCCGGCAGTACGGTCTGCGCGCCTTCACGCTGTTCCCTCATGACCGGGTTCCACACCGGACACACATACATCCGCGGCAACAAGGCGGTCCAGCCGGAGGGACAGCATCCCATTCCGGCCGAGAGCGTGACCGTGGCCCGGCTCCTGCGGGAGGCCGGGTATGTCACCGGTGCCGCGGGCAAATGGGGCCTCGGTCCGCCGGGATCTGAGGGGGATCCGATCAACCAGGGCTTCGACTGGTTCTACGGCTACAACTGCCAGCGGGAGGCGCATTTCTACTACCCCGAGCACCTCTGGGAGAACGATTCCAGAATCGTGCTGGAGGGGAACCTGGACGGCGGCCGGGAGACCTTCAGTCACGATCTGATCGCGGAGAAAACACTCGAGTTCATTCGCCGGAACAGCGACCACCCATTCTTTCTCTATGTACCATTCACCATCCCTCACGCCGAGATAGTGGTCCCTGAGGACTCGCTCGCCGAATACCGCGGCACCTTCCCTGAAACCCCGTATATCGGGAGTCACTACGGTTCCCACGAAACCCCCCGGGCCGCTTTTGCCGGAATGGTGACCCGGATGGACCGGGATGTGGGGCGCATCCGAACTCTCCTCGAAAAACTCGGCATCGCCGGTGACACGCTGATCATCTTCACCAGCGACAACGGGCCTCACCTCGAGGGAGGGCACGATCCCCGCTTCTTCGGCAGCAGCGGTCCGCTGCGCGGTTTCAAGCGGGACCTCTATGAAGGGGGTATCCGGGTGCCGATGGTGGCCTGGTGGCCCGGCACCATCACCGCCGGGACGGAGAGCGCTCACGTGTCGGCCTTCTGGGACTTCCTGCCGACCGCGTGCGAACTGGCCGGGATCGAACCACCGGCAGAGACCGACGGCATCTCGTATCTGCCCGAACTCCTGGGCCGTGGCGGGCAGTCCGAACACGACCATCTCTACTGGGAGTTCCACGAGCAGGGGCGGAAACAGGCGGTGAGGATGGGGGAGTGGAAGGGCGTGCGTCTCAACGTGCGGCTCGATCCTGACGGCCCGATCGAGCTGTATGACCTGGGAACCGACCTGGCGGAGGAACACGACGTCGCCGCCGATCACCCCGCGATCGTTCGAGAGGTGCGGCGGATCATGGCCGAAGCGCATACGCCGTCGGAACTCTTCCCCTTCATCGATGCAGAGGGAGGATGAACCGGAAGTGATCGAAGAGGGTCTCCGTCTGAAATCGGTTCCGGTCGCACCTGCTCCCGGCGCCATCTTCACATCAACCTTTTCCGGTTAATCCCTGATCAGAATGCTATTAAGAATGAAACCTTGCGGGATTGGTTTCGTATTATACTTTGAAAAACAAAGTTAACGGAAAACCAAAGTGTAATGACATATCGACAGGCATCCATGCCGCGTCGATCAGTCAGGGAAAATCAGAGAGGTTCCACATGTTCGCATCGATATCGGCCAAAGAACTTGAGAAACGGGCCTTCCGGTCCACCTTCCAGGATGGCATCTGGGATATCTACCTGGGGATGCTCCTGCTCCTGATGGGCCTGAGTGTGGCGCTGTCGAGGCTCACATCACTCCCCGAGAGGACGCTGGGGGCCCTGCTTTTCGTGATCACGATCTTCATCATGATCGGCTTCTTCGTCGGGAAAAAGTACGTTACCACGCCCCGAATGGGAGTGGTGAAGTTCAGTGCCGAACGGAAGAAGAAAGTGATGAAGGTGAGGGTGGTGCTCTCGATCTCCGCCCTGCTCGGGTTGGCCGTCTATCTCGGTTTCGGACGTCTGACGGCAATGACCGGGTCACTTCCCGGCTGGGTTACCCCCCTCGTCCTCTTCGGCGGGATGTCGATCGCCGTCTTCAGCCTCGGCGCCTGGTACCTCGACTATACCCGGGCCTATCTCTACGGCTGGTGCTACGCGCTGGCGTTCCCCATCGGCATCTGGCTGCAGGATTCCACCGAGTTCGGATTCCTGATCTCCTATGTTTTCTTTGCCCTGGTGATGATTGTGCCCGGCATCATCATCCTCATCCGGTTCGTTCGCGATCATCCCGTGCCGGTGGAGGGGATGGCAGGGGGGCTGACAGAGGGTGAGATGAACAACAGGCGCGCTGAAAGCGGAGAGTGACCGATCCCGTGAAAGGAGCCCGATCGGATAAGCGCGGAAAACCGTCTGAGCCGGGGGATCTTCATCCCCTGGCTGATATCGATCGGGTGATCCACGGGCCCGCGCGTCTCATGGTGATGACCTCGCTCTTTGTCCTCGAGAGCGCAGATTTCGTATTCCTCATTCGCCTGACCGGACTCACCTGGGGGAACCTTTCATCCCACCTCACGACCCTCGAGGAGGCGGGCTACGTCGAACTCGAGAAGAAGATCGTCGGCAAGCGGGTGAACATCGTCGGCAAGCGGGTGAACACCATGGTGGCCCTCACCCGACAGGGGAGGGCGGCCTTCAGGGCCTGGCGGAAGCAGATGCAGAACGTCCTCGACGACCTCCCGGCCTGATCCCGTCACACCCTCAGAATCACCGGGAGCCATTTCTCAGTGTGTACAATGAGCAAAATCCTGATCCTCCGGTGGTGGACCAGATCCTGCAGCACCTGAATCACAGCAGTACTCGGCTGTCATGAAATTTGTGGTGGAGGTAAATATTCCGCCAATAACTTACATTTGAATCTTCCGTTACATCCTTCAACCGATAACAAGCCGATATAAGAATTTTGGCTTGTCACGACTTTTGCATGGTAAATATCCCAATTGCTTATTCGGGAGAAATCCACTAATTTAATAGATGAAAAAGTGCGTAAAAACGACTATTGCGTTTATACGAGACTGTCATAAACAAATTTATAAATAACGAAGAACAAAAGGAAGAAACATGAAGAATATAGCAATTATTGGAGCAGGATTAATGACGAAACCAATGGTCGATTATTTTATAGATAATATTGGCTACAAAGTTATCATGCTAAATCGCACATTAGAGAAAGCTGAAAAAATAATTGGAAACAGACCATTGGGTAAAGCTTTGGGCTGG
>JALGWK010000143.1 GCA_025774205.1 bacterium | reverse complement strand
CTGGTGGCCCGCAATCCCGACGGCACCCTGCAGGCAGATGACGGCTCGGCTCGTTCCTTCCGGATGCGGGCCCTGACCGAAGGATGGGTGTCGATCACCCGCCCCTGGCACCTGCTCACCACCAATGCCGGGGCAGGGAACCCCCACTCCGCGACGGCCGAGAAAGGTGAGCGTCTCCTTGGCGTCATCACCGAGCGACTGGGTGATTTCCTGGTCGAACTGGCGACCGAACCTGTCGACGACACCTTCCCCTTCATCTGAACGGGAATTCCTGCCTCCGCCCGACTGATTCACTGAACCGGCTGGACGATCCGGCCGGATCTCAGCCGAATCAATCCTGTCGGAACAATCTCTCTTGCCCCATCGTACCATCTTATGCATAATGTTTTTAGGTATAAGGATCTTAGGTGAGCCTGCCGAAACCGGTACATGATGGAGGCTACTCATGGGCAAGCAGTCAATGGACCTGATGCGGGGGACGCTCGACCTGCTCATTCTCAAGATCCTGAGCGCGGGATCGCTGCACGGTTACGAGATCAGCAAGCGCATCCGGGAGCAGACCGAAGCGGAGATATTCGTTGAAGAGGGGGCGCTCTATCCGGCCCTGCGACGGATGGAAGAACGCAACTGGTTGACTTCCGAGTGGGGGATCTCCAAGAACAACAGGGAGGTGAAGTTCTACCTACTGTCGAGTGAAGGGAAGCGTCAGCTCAAAGAGCAGAGCGTTCAGTGGGATCGCTATGTCAGGGCGATGGATCGCGTTCTCAAGATCGCCGGATCCCCGGCATGAGTGATCCGGAGAAAAAACACCGCCGGCTCGTCCACCTCACCGGCAGGCGGCAGGAGGTGAACGGACTTCCCGTCGATGAAGACGTGGATCGTGAGATCAGGGCACATCTCGACCAGCTCACGGAAGAATTGATCGCTGGAGGACTCGATCCCGAATCCGCCCATGTCGAGGCCCACCGTCGATTCGGCACCCGGGAAGTCTACTCTTCCGCCTCACGTCGGAGTGTCCGGAGGCGGGAGCGACGGCTCCGCCTGGGAGCCCTGATTGACGCCTGGCGGATCGAGTCCCGGCATACCCTGCGCGCTCTGTGGAAACGGCCCGGGTTCAGTCTGGCGGCCATCCTCATCTTCGGAATCGGTATCGGTGCCACGGTGACCATCTACACGGTCTTCGATACGGTTCTGCTGCGACCTCTGCCGTACCACGAACCGGGGCGGCTGGTCAAGATCATGGGGCCATATGGATTCTCCCCGGTGGAGTTTTCCGAGTGGCAGGAACGGTCTGACTCCTACAGTTCCTTCGCAGCGGCCTGGGGCTGGTATGCCATTCTTCAGGAGTCGGATCAGCCGGAGCAGATCTGTCCCCTGCTGATCACTGAGGATTTTCTCGACATGTTCGATGCCCAGCTGCTGATGGGCAGAACCTTCAGACCCGCAGAATTTCAGGGGGAGATCGGAGTCGCCGTTCTCGATCATGGATGGTGGGTGAGTCGCTGGGGGGCGGATCCGGGGATCATCGGGCGCAGTATCATCGTCAATGGTGAGCCGGCAGTCGTTATCGGGATACTGGAACCTTCATTCCAACCTCCCGAAGGAATCGTCAGTACCGATGTAGACATGTATCTGCCACTGAACGTCCATGATCCCGCCATCCAGGATCGGGGATTCAGTGTTCTTAACGTCATGGGACGGCTGGCTGAGGGGGTCTCCTTCATCGCCGCTCAGACTGAAGTAAATACCATCGTGGCCCAGCTGGCCGAGGAGCATCTGGGAGAGCGATATCGCCGCAGTGATGGCACCCTGCGCGGATACGGGATCATGCCCCTTCAGATAGCTGCCATCAGGGGGGTGGCTCCTGCGATCATACTGCTGCTCGGGGCGGTCGGATTCATGCTGTTGATCGCCTGCGCTGACGTCGCGAGTCTCCTGCTGGCCCGGGGAGTAGCCCGCTCCCGCGAAGTGGCTCTGCGGGGTGCCCTGGGAGCAAGTCATCGTCGGGTGGTACTCCAGTTCCTCAGTGAGGGAGTAGTACTGGCCCTGTTGGGCGGGATCGTCGGGATCCTTCTTGCCCGGGTAGGTGTCGATCTTTTCGCCCGGTATAGTCCGACCGGAGTACCACGATTATCGGGGATAGCACTGGATGGTCGCATCCTCTCTGCCGCCCTGGTCATCACTCTGCTTACCGGTCTGCTGAGCGGTCTGCTGCCGGCCCTGCGCGTGGTTCGCTGGAAGCTTGGCAGTCTCCTCAAGGAAGTCTCGATCGGATCGAGTGAGGCGCGGGGGACGCAGCGACTCCAGAATCGACTGGTTGTTGTCGAGGTTGCCCTGGCTCTGGTGCTGACATTCGGTGCTGTTCAAACTATGCGCAGCCTGGTGGCGATGGTCGATAATCATCCCGGATTCGAAGCTGCGGGACTTATCACGATTCCGGTCAGTCTTGCGCCGGGTTTCACCGCTGACCATCGGAACCGCATGGCCGGCGAGGTTCTGGATCGCATCAGAACAATTCCCGGGGTGATCTCGGTTGGAGCCGGGCGAAGTGTCCCCTTCGAATATCAGGGCTCGGATCGAAACGGCTGGATCGCTGCCGTTCGTGACGCTGAACAGCCCGACATCCCCGAACCCTTCTCATGCATCATCCATCCTGTCACGGCCGGGTATTTCGAGACGCTCGGGGCAGAGATCATTATGGGCAGGGAGTTTATTGCTGGTGAAGGGGTGACGAACGAGTTGCTGACTGTCATCAACCAGAACGCCGCCATGCAGCTCTTCGGAACGGTCGAGGCAGTTGGTCAGCGGATCCAGATCGCGGGAGGGCGGATCTTCACGGTCATCGGTGTGAGCAGAGGTATCCAGCATTGGGGAACCACCCAGGCTCCCGGATTCGAGGTCTACATTCCCGACCCGCCCGGTGGCGCCTTCATGGAACGGATCTGCTACCTGGTTCGTACTGAGTCCGCGCTCGAAGAGCTGGCGCCCGCCATACAGGAGGCGATCTGGAGCGTCGATCCAACCGTGCCGGTCGACCGGTTCGTCGCGATGGAGGAACTCGTCGGTGATGCCCTGGAGCGTCCCCGGTTCCTGGTGGCGCTCTTTCTGACGTTTGCTGTGGTCGGGCTGGCGCTGGCAGGCGGAGGGATCTATGCCACCATGCTCTTCTGGGTGGGGCAGAGAAAACGTGCCCTGGGCATCCGGATGGCTCTGGGAGCGGATGGGAGACGAGTGCTAATACTGGCCCTGAAAAAGGCCATGTATCTTGCCGGTATCGGTATAGCGGCCGGACTGCTCTTCGTGATGGCCACCTCAGTCGCCCTGCGCAGTATCATCTGGGGAGTACCCCTGATTAATGTCCTGACCCTGTTCGAAGTGGCAGCGATGATTGCAGTGGTCGCTCTGACAGCGGCGATTGTGCCTGCCTGGCGGGCCTCCCGGGCCGATCCGGTAGAGGTGCTGCGGGTGGAGTAGGAGCAGGCGGCGGTAACTGCGACACTATTTCTCAGGTGGTGGTTTAAGTCTCTGCAGCCAGTCCCTGGCCGGGGTGATGTTCGGATCGCGTCGCAGGCACTCCTCGAAATAGCGGATCGCCCGGGTTGTGTCTCCAACTGCCGTATAGACGAATCCAAGACGCAGATACCCGTTCAGCGAATGGGGATAGACCTCAACCAGTTCATGGAGCACCTCCAGCGCCGCGTCGTGCAGGTCTCGCTCCGCGAGCTGATCGGCCTGGAATGCCAGCACCTGGTCGGAGGGATCGACCGCGTAGCCGTAGCGTTCAGTGAGAGCATCGTAGTGGGTGATTATGTCGGCGAGACCGTTCACCTCGGTATCACCCGGAAAGGGATAATCGGCGAAGATCTCGAGCAGTGATTCATCGACACCCATCGGCTCGAGGAACGCCGGTGTTTCCTCGACTGACATCCGCCACTGAAGGTACCCGGGAGCATGCCGGGTCAGCAGATCCTCGAGCAGACGCATCCCGTCCAGTGAACGGACGCGCTCACTCCTTCCGGTCACGACGCTGAGGTAGAGAGGCAGGGGGCGGCCCGATCCGAGAGCCTGTACGAACGGAGCCTCCAGATAGTCGATCACCTCCGGGTTCCTGTAGGGATTATTGAGGATGAACGCATCGAACATCCCGGGACTCTCCACGATCGAATAGAGGCCGAAACACGCGCCCGCCTGGGGGCCGATCAAAATACGGAAGTCCTTGGTACGGTATTCCTCTTCGATGAACGGGAAGAGCTCCTCCTGCATGAACCGGCGGAACCGGTCGATGCTCTCCGGCGAACCTTCCCGTCCGATCGGCATCAGATCCCGGTATCGCTGGACGTTGACGACCCCCACGACGACCGCCTGTGGCATCAGGTCGAGTCCGTAGAGACTCAGGTAATGGATCGCCTCGGCGTAGTAGAGGTAGCTGGAATCGGCATAGAGTACGTAGACAACCGGATACCCGATCTCCGCTTCGCTGTAGCCGCGGGGAAGGTGCACTTTCAGAAGGCGGTCCTCATCCAGGATCTCTGAGTGAAGTCGGCGCCAGGTACCGAAGGCGACCGGATCGCCGTCCGTCTGGGCCAGGGAGAGGACAGGGAGGGAATTCAGAAGGATGAGTCCGATGAGCACCGCCATAACCGAAGAGAGGGGGAAGGGCATCGGATCACGGTTGCTGCGATTCCTGTCCATTCGGGGATCTCCTTCCTGCAGGCGGAAGTCTCTACGGTCCCGCCGGGAACCTGTTCCTGATGATACGTCGTCAGGATGCCCGGGGTTCGGCTCACGTCGCAGGCGCTCCTTCTGTCGGATGAGATGCAGTATCGCAAAGTTATCAATCAAAGCCTTTCCCGGATCATGGGTCTCCTGCTACATTAGGTGCCGAATTCAGTGGTACCACTCCTGATAGAAGGGTGGCGGCAGCCGGCGGCAAGGAGGGTCAGCGCCGGTCTCAGACGGCGAATCTCCCGACCGGAGGAAGAGGGCAGGTATGGATCTGGGCCTGGAAGGAAAGAATGCCATCGTTACCGGCGGCAGCCTGGGGATCGGCACGGCCATCGCGCTCGTGCTGGCTGAAGAGGGCTGCAATGTCGCTATCAACTATCGGCGCCACGACACCGAGGCGAAGGAAGTGGTCGCGAAAGTCGAAGCGATG
>JALGWK010000142.1 GCA_025774205.1 bacterium | reverse complement strand
GGTCCGAGCACCGGCATCCCCACCCTTCCCTCCCAGGGGGACGTCATGCAGGCCCGCTGGGGAACCCACGGCGATCACCCGATCATCGTACTGACTCCCGCGGGGGTGCGGGAAGCCTTCGACATGACCATCCAGGCCTTCAACTTCTCCGAACGGTTCCGGGTCCCGGTGATCCTGCTGCTGGACGAGATCATCGGTCACGTCCATGAGAAGGTGACCCTGCCCGACCCGTCGGAACTGGAGATCATCGACCGCAAGAAACCCTCGGTTTCTCCGGAGGAGTACCTCCCCTACGAGAATGAGGCTTCGATGATCCCGGCCATGGCCAACTTCGGTGAGGGCTACCGGTATCACGTGACCGGGCTCGTGCACGACCAGACCGGATTCCCGACCATGGACTCGGGGAAGATCGAAGCGATGCTGAACCGGCTGCACGGCAAACTCGATCACTACGCCGATGAGATCATCCAGTTCGAGGAGACCGAGACCGGAGACGCGGAGATCGTGATCATCTGTTACGGATCGAGCGCCCGTTCGGCGCGGCAGGCGATGCGGGAAACGCGTGACCAGGGCATCCCCGTGGGCATGCTCAGGATCCAGACGATGTGGCCCTTCCCGACCGAACGGATCAGGGAATTGGCAGGCCAGGTCTCGCACCTGGTGGTTCCGGAACTCAACCTGGGGCAGATCGCCCACGAGGTGGAACACGCCGCCCGCGGCGAGGCGGAAGTCATCCGGGTCAACAAAATTACAGGTGATCCGATACCGCCCGCAGAGATCGCGCAGAAGATCAAGGAGTGCCGCTAGCGATGGATTACCAGAAGTACCTGCGCACCGACAACTTCCCCCACATCTGGTGTTCCGGCTGCGGGGCGGGTGTCGCGCTCAAGGCCATCCTGCGAGCGATCGACGAACTCGAGATCGCCCAGGATGACATCGCCATGGTCTCCGGTATCGGCTGCTCGAGCCGGACGACCGGATATGTCGACTTCAACACGCTCCACACTACCCACGGGCGACCGCTCACCTACGCCACCGGGCTGAAGATGGCCCGACCCGACATGACCGTGATCGTCGTCACCGGTGACGGGGACGCGACCGCGATCGGCGGCAACCACCTGATCCACGCCGCCCGGCGGAACATCGACATGACGGTGGTCCTCTATAACAACCACATCTACGGGATGACCGGTGGTCAGGCCTCACCGACCACCCCGATAGGTGACATCGGAACAACTGCTCCATACGGGGCAATCGAGAACACTTTCGATATCTCAGGCCTGGTGATCGCGGCCGGAGCCGCCTACGTCGCCCGCTGCACCGCTTTCCACGCCAAACTGCTCGGCGACCTGATCAAGAAGGGCATGGAGAAGAAGGGCTTTTCGCTGATCGAGGTTCTGGCCCCCTGCCCGACCGCTTACGGGAAGCTGAACAAGAAGGGCACCGGGGCGGATATGATCCTCGATCAGAAGGAAACGGCAGTGCGGGTGGCGAAGGCCGAGAAGATGACCCCGGAAGAACTGGATGGGAAGACCGTGATCGGCGTTCTGGTCGACCGCGATATCCCCGAATACATCGAATCGTATAACGCAGCTATCGCGCGGGCCGCGCAGTGAGTTTCAGCAGAGGGAGAGCGTGATGAGTTTCCGTTACGAGATCCGATTAAGCGGTGCCGGAGGCCAGGGCCTCATCCTGATCGGGAAGATCATCGCCGAAGCGGCCGCGATCTACGAGGACAAGAACGCCACCCAGAGCCAGTCGTACGGGCCGGAAGCCCGGGGAGGCGCGAGCCGGTCGGAAGTGATCATCAGTGACGGCGACATCGACTACCCCAAGGCCACCGACATCGATCTTCTGCTGGCCATGACCCAGGAGGCGGCCGACAAGTACTCGGGGGAGATCAAGCCGGGCGGCACCATCGTCATGGATACAGGCTTCGTGCATGCCCCCCCCGAAGGTGATTTCACCGGTCACGGATTCCCGATCACCAACATCGCCGAAGAGCGGATCGGCAAAAAGATCGTGGCCAACCTTGTCGCCCTGGGTGTCATCACCGAACTGGCGGGGATCATTTCCGACGAAGCAGTGATCAACGCTATCCGGGCCAGGGTACCGAAGGGCACCGAAGAGATGAACATCAAGGCATTCCGGACGGGTCAGGAACTGATCAGGTCCACCTGAGCGGGAGACGATCCAGCATGGATTCCCTGCCGGCCCTCGAAGCGCGCGTCGCCACCCTCGCCAACCATCACCAGAAATACATCCACGTCCTGAAGCAGCATCTCGACTCCCTCCTCGACACCCTCGAATCGAGCGGGAACCTGATGAAGGTCCACCTCTGGACCTCGAGCAGTCATGTAGAAGAGGAGATGGCGATCATCGTCGGTCTGAGCGACGAGCCGCAGGTGAACGTCAGGCACGTGAGCTGCTACTACGCCCTGCAGTTCCTCCACATGAACTTCCGTCACCAGGACATCCTCACCATGGGGATATCCTCGGCCAACATGGTCGAGACGGTCTACCAGCAGTTCATGATGAACGTGGGGAGCGATTTCCGTCACCTCTCGAAGGCGTACCTGAAGACCCTGCTCGACCTCTATCTGCCCGGTTGGAACCGGGGAGATTTCTTCATCTGCGGAGTGGGTACCAGAGCTGACCAGGATGACATCGATGTCGGTGTCGTGACGAAGGACGATGCTGATATCACGGCGATCAATCAGGCCCTGCGGGACGTGTCCCGTGACATGATGATCTACGCGACACCGCTCCACCACTACCTGTCGGAACATATCGGCGAACACCTCTACTCCTCGACCATCTCGGAATACGTCACGCATCTGGAGCCGGAGATCCGGGACATGGTCATCATCTCCGAGCTGATCGGATCGAGATTCATCCTGGGTGGAGAATCGCTCTTCTGGGAGTTCCACGACCAGGTGACCTCCCGCTATTACTACGATCCCGAGTGGGATATCCGATATCATGAAGGTTTCCTGCGGGGGATCCTGGGAGAGGCCCGGGCCCAGTTCCTGTCTCCGCTGGCGTCAGATACCATCTCTCCGAAGCAGGACGGCCTCCGGATCATCAAGGCGGTCCTGGCCGCCAAGAAGGTCATCTACGGTCTGGAGGAGGTGAACGCCTGGGACATCATCGGCGCCCTCCAAATAAAGGAACCGCATCATGCTTCACTATACGAGACGATCTCCCGGATAACGTCCTTCCTGGAGATCCTGAAATTCCAGCTCCAGATGTACGTTGCCCAGGAGGAGGCCTTCCGGCTGGAGGAGATAACGCCTGAACTGCGCCTCCAGCTGGCGGACAAACTTGGTTACGAGGCGATCGGCGCCGTCAGCGCCTGGGATCAGCTGATCATCGACTACGCCCGGGGGGTCAGGGAGGCCAGGAAGTTCTCCGAGTTCATAGTCGACGACATCACCACCCACCTCAGTTCGATCTCGATCTTCCGGGGCATGTTCCAGCGGGACGGAGCACAGGAGCCGGCGGACAGAGCGGCGCGGCCGGCAAGCTCGTTCGCGAAGGAGTTCATTGAGGGCGCCCGCTTCTTCAGGGGCACCCGGTACTGGGAGGATGTGCTCATCCGGCTGGCGGAGGATCAGGAACTCCAGATCGGATTCATCGACAGTCTCGAAGCGCTCAACGAGGAGAGCAGGAATCAGGTCATCGACGAATACACCGAGTGGGCTCCCCACTCCCCGATCTCCCTGATGAGGCTGATCACCATCCTGTGGAAGAGACAGGAGAACGTCCTGGGCGATACCGTTGCTGCCCGCATGTCACACCTCTTCCTGGAGAAACTTGAGCAGCTGCCGTACGGAACGGAGAGACTCTCCAAGATCTTCACTCGCTACCCCCAGTACATCCATGAGTTCCTCGAACACCTGCCGGAAGCCGATTTTGCCTTCTTCTTCCGGATCATGAACCGTCCGATCGCAGACGAGAACCTCGAGGAACCACTGCAGCGGCTCCGCAGCCTCTGCGAAGTCCATGAATGGTCAGGACACTACTTCGGCAGGTTCTTCTCCCGGGTCATCGCCAGTCACCCCGAATACCTGAACCACCTGACCGATTCCCAACAGCTCCACGAGATAGCCATCGGGCTTCTCGCCCAGGCCGATGTGTATCCGCTGCTCAACGATCAGAAACGGGCGCTGGGTGAGTATTACGACCTCGAGTTCCTCAGGATCGGCCTGGGGACCATGCGGGGAACCGACCTGAGGACCACCAACAGCGAATTCACCGAATTCTGCGACAACTACATGCGGAAGCTCTACGATGTCTGCCTCGAGGAGGTGAGGCGGGAGAGCGACAGCGAGCCGCCCAGCACCGACCGGTTCGCTGTCCTGGCCGCGGGGGGCCACGCCCGTGAACAGGCCTACGACGATGATTACGACATCATTGCCCTGGTCGACACCGATGACGAGGACGTGCTCCGGTATGCCACCCGGGTCATGACGAAGATGAACCGTGAGATCCTCAAGCGGGGTCTGCTGCCCCAGTACCGGCTGGGCGAGATACTGGACGGCTTCGTAAATCCGATGTCACAGGTGATCGCCTACCTGGAATCGGATGATGATGAGAACTTCATCGACCTCTCGCAACTGCTCGGATCGAGGCTCATCGTGGGGTCCGAGAGGATGCGGACGACGATCAACTCCCAGATCCTCGACCGGTTCGCGATCTCCAGGAAGCGCGAGTATATCACCCGGATGGTGGTCGAGGTGCGGAACCGCCAGTACATCACCGGGACGTGTGAAGAAGACGGCTGTAATCTGAAGGAGGCCGCCGGCGGTCTGCGCGACATCGAGGCGGTCGCGCTGATGCTGAAGGCGTACCTGGGGATCCATGCGCCCCTGACCCAGGATCTGTTCCACTGGATCAGGCCGGAACTCCCGGTGATCGCCGATGAACTCGATACCCTGAGCGCTTCCCTTTACTACCTCAGGACGATCCGCGATCTCTATCGCATCACCGTAGCCGCCGAAGACACAATCGATCCCGACTACCTGACCCGGATCGGTACGATTTTCCGCCGGAGCGGAGCCGTCGTCCCGAACTGAGCGATCCCGCCAGGATCATGGAACAGATCGACACCACCCTGCAGGATTCAATGGTGGCTATCGACGGTGTGATCGGTTTCCTCCAGGAAGCGTTCTCATCAGAACCATAGTACCCTGTCACACAACAACCGTCGCATTCGAGCGGCGCCGTATCTCGACCGACTGCGTTGCGTCCGAACAGTCCGGACCGTCCTTCCGTATCATGCATACAGCCCCGAACCTGCTACCGGATCGATCGGCATGGACACGCTGCGACAGAATCTGAAAATCAGCCTGAAGCTGCTGATGAAGGAGCGCGGCTTTACGGTCACGGCCCTGCTTACACTGGCGCTCTGTATCGGCGCCAACAGCGCCATCTTCAGTGTCGTGAACACCCTCATGCTGAGGCCCCTCCCCTACGAGGAACCGGACCGACTGGTTATCGTGTTCAATCTCTACCCCCGGGCCCAGGCCACCAGGCTCGGTTGCGCGGTGCCCGACTATTTACCGGACCGACTGGTTATCGTGTTCAATCTCTACCCCCGGGCCCAGGCCACCAGGCTCGGTTGCGCGGTGCCCGACTATTTCGCCCGGCGGGAGCAGGTCGAGGCATTCGAAGAGGTCGCCGTGTGACCCGGATCGATCCGGTACGGGCCCTCAACTACGACTGACCGGCGCGATCAGCGGTCCCGTTCGGCCCTCACACGTCCGTCGATCATCAGGGAAACGAACCGGCCCGAATCATCCCGGTTGAAATCGAAGCGGGTTCCGTCGGCAGGCACGAACCAGCGGCTTTCGGAGACCGGGAACACCTCGGCCTGCCACCCACCGACGTAATCGAGGAAGAGCCGGTTCCCTTCGCGCATGAAGGTCATCGAGTACCTGCCGTCGGCATAGGAATATGAACCTTCCAGCTCTCTGAGAAGACTCCGCTTCAGATCGACCGCCTCTATCCTCCGGAGCGGAAACGCTTCGGTCGGCCACTCATATAACCGTGACAGGGTCTGCATTACCCTTCCGAGTATCTCGCCCCCGGTATCGGAATTGGTCATGACGACCGCGCCCTGACCGGTACGCGCCAGAGCGAAGAAGGCGGCCCGGAACCCCGCATTCGAACCGCCATGTTCGAAGGATAGAGACTCACCCTCCCCGCGGATCTGAAAACCCAGCCCCCAGTTGCCCATACCCTTTTCAAGCATCGCCTCCATCGTCGATCGGCGCACGATCCGGTCGGATTCCCCATTGAATGTCCGCTGGATATCGATGGCCAACCTGGCCAGATCGGTCGGAGTCGTCCACAGACCGGCCGCTGCCATCTCGGGATAGACATGCCACTCTCCCGTCACCGGTATCCCGGATGACTGGTAGGCGGTCGCCGCATCTCCATATCGCGCCGACGGCAGGGGCTGTTCATAGGTGCTCTCCACCATACCGGCAGGATCGAGCACCAGCTCCCGCACGACCTCCGGAAAGGGCTTTCCGGTGATGTCGGTCAGCAGCTGCTGCATGAT
>JALGWK010000008.1 GCA_025774205.1 bacterium | reverse complement strand
GGCGATCATTGCGATCAGTCGAGGGACGAAAAGCGGTGGCCTGGCGATGGCGAAATGCCTTGCTGAAGAACTGGGCTATCCCATCCTCGGTCGGGAAGTGGCCCAGGAAGCGGCTGCAGGTCTGGGTGTTGATGAAGAGGATTTGATACACCGTTGGGAAACCCCGCCACGGATGTGGGAGAAGCATTCTTTGGCCACAAGGCTTTACAAGGCGGCTGTACTCTCCGCTCTGGCCGATCATGTAATCGACGGAAACCTGGTTTACCACGGTCTTTGCGGACAGATACTGCTGCGTGGTGTGCCCACGTGCGCGTTCGCCTCATCGCATCCCTGGAGACCAGGATAAGGTTCCTTCAGGAGTCCGACGACATGAGCAGGTCTGCCGCTGAACGGTATCTCCACGACGTGGATGATGCCCGCGCCCGCTGGGTCAGGACAATGTACGGAGAAGATATCAACGATCCGGCGCTCTACGATATCGTGCTGAATCTCGATCAGGTCAATTTCACCGTGGCCTGCGGTATGCTGGAGAGCACCGTCAAGCAGACCGAATTCAATCTCACTGATGATGTCCTCAACCGCCTGAAGGACTTCCGACTCGAATGTCACGTCAGACTCGCCCTGGCCAGGGCGCCCGATACGCGCGCTCTCGATCTGGAGATAGATTCGACGTCGGGACTCGTGTCGGTGGCGGGAAGCGCGCCGGTCCTTCCCTCTGGCAGAACGGGGGACAACATCCTCGAGATAGTTCAATCCGTTCGCGGTGTGAAGGAAGTGAACTTCAATATTCAATGGTTCGATCCGCTTCCGTAGGTGCCTGTCGGTTACGCCGGCGGATCCGCTGATACAGGGCAACAGTCAAGAAGAGGTCGGTCTTGAAATGACATCTGGAATCACAACAGGAAGCCGACTCATACGAGCACACAGGATTAGATCCGGATCGGTTCTGCAACTGACCTGGTTCCTCCTACCCCTTCTTATCGTTCTGTTACCTGCCGGGACGGTTATGGGACAGGAGGGCGCTCAAGTGGTAACCGGACCTGAGGTCGCATGGTGGGTCTGGCCACTCGTCCTGCTGGTGCTCACCTTCGTAATGGGAATACTGGCCGCGCTCGGCGGAGTCGGTGGCGGAGTCCTCTTCGTTCCCATCGTCAGCGGCTTTTTCCCCTTCCACCTTGATTTCGTCCGCGGGGCAGGGCTGCTGGTGGCACTTGCCGGCGCTCTGGCGGCCGGTCCAGGATTCCTGAAGATGAACCTGGCCAGTCTCCGGCTGGCGATACCGGTGGCCCTGATCGCCTCGACCTGCGCCATCGCGGGGGCAATGGTGGGACTGGCACTGCCTACCGACGTGGTTCAGACGGCACTGGGAGCCACGATCCTGGGGATCGTGATCCTGTTGTCGGTAGCAAAAAAATCGGAATACCCGGAAGTGGAGCAGGCTGACCGGCTGTCATCGGCACTCGGAATCTATGGTGTTTATACCGAGGCCAGTCTGGGAAGGGAAATAAACTGGAAGATCCACCGGACAGTCCCGGGTCTCCTGCTCTTCATCGGGGTCGGATTCGCGGCCGGGATGTTCGGTCTCGGGGCAGGGTGGGCGAACGTGCCGGTCCTCAACCTGGTCATGGGCGCGCCTCTGAAGATCAGTGTGGCCACGAGCAAGTTCCTCCTCTCCATCACCGACACATCTGCGGCCTGGATCTATATCAACAAGGGCGCGGTGATCCCGATGATGGTGGTGCCCTCTCTGGTCGGGATCATGCTCGGCTCCCTGATCGGTGTCAGGCTTCTGAGGGTCGCCAAACCCGCCTTTGTTCGGAAGATCGTGATAGGGCTGCTTCTTTTCGCCGGTCTGAAGGCCATCACCAAGGGACTCGGACTCCCGTTCATCGTCTAGGGGACATCTCCATGACCGAAGACTCCATGACCGAAGACTCGACCACTCCCGAGATGAACGATGAGACCAATATAACAACCGACCCGGTCGCTGACACCGGTCCGCAGGAAGAGCAGCTGCTTTACGCGAAAATCCTCGAGGTCGGCATGTTCTTCGGACTGGCACTCCTGCTGGTCACGTTCACCCTCTATCTCACTCGAACCCTGCCGGCAGTGATACCAATCGAGCAGCTCTCAGACTTCTGGACGATGAACGTCCACGATTTCCTTGAATCGCTCAACGAACACTATCTGCACCAGGAACATCTGCTGACCGGCTGGTCATGGCTCTCCCAGGTATGGAAGGGAGATTTCCTCAACTTCATACCGATCGCGGTCCTTTCAGCCATCACCATCATCTGCTACATGGGAATCGTTCCGGTGCTGATCAGGAAGAAGGACCGGGCCTACGTCTTCATGGCTGTGCTGGAGGTATTGATCCTGACCCTGGCGGCAAGCGGGATCCTGGCGGTCGGACATTGAGTCCACGATTCCTCCCGGTCGGACTCCAGGTCGCAGGAGAAAAGTGTCTGGTGGTCGGGGGAGGAGAGATCGGGACCCGGAAAGTGGAGAATCTGCTCAGGGCCGGAGCCCGCGTGACGGTGGTTGCCCCCGTCATCACCGATGGGTTGTCGGGACTGGCGGGAGCGGGTCAGGTGGAGTGGCTCAAGGAGACCTTCCGGGCGGATCACCTTGAGGGGATGTTCCTGGCGGTCGCCGCGACCGACGATCGGGAAGAGAACATCGAGATCACACACCAGGCAAGAGAGTCTGGCGTACTCATCTGTGATGCTTCATCTTCCAATGATTCACAGGTAATCTTCGGCGCCCTGCACGAGGATGACGGGGTGACGGTGGCGGTCTTTACCGACGGTCGTGATCCGGGACGGGCGAGGAGCCTGCGGGACCGGATCTCCGATCTCCTTTCCGGTGGGGACTCCTGAGTGGAGCTGAGCCATACATGTCCAGGTTTCCGACAGATCGACAGATCGATACCGATCAGGTTATCCCCGCCCCCAACGGGGAGCCGCGGAGACGCTGCGCCCTTCTGGTTGACGTAGTATCACCTGCCGGGACTGATCCCGATCATATCCTTGCTCTCTCCAGTCTGGTTGAGAACCTGACCGCCTCCCTTCCCGCCGGCTGGGATGTCTACATGGCGTACGACCGTGAGGCGGCCTCCCTGACAGACCTGCTCGACGAGATCATCAACTCCGGATTCGAGGAGCTGGTCGTCACACCGCTCTCCCCCCAGTTCAGTTCCGGCACCACCGGGGAACTGATCCGGATCCTCTATCGCCGGCTGGCCGAATCGGGACCCCATCTCAACGTCGCTACCAGGACCGCCTGGTTCGATGACATCGGCTACGTGAACGCCCATGCCCGGCACATCGCCGATTTCGCTTCCGCCCATGATCTCTCACCGCGCGACTGCCATCTCCTCTTCACGGTTCCTCCTGGTGCGGGTTGTGACTCCGGTAATGGTGACCGGTTCGAAGAACAGACTAAGTGGACGATACGGCTGATCACTCGGCGGCTCGGCTGGCCGGAGGATCGGTTTTCGGTCGCGCACCGGACCGCTTCCCTGACAGATGGTGAGCCGGACCCTGAGGTGACCGAACGGATCGAAGCCCTGACGGATACTGGTGAGACCAGGATCCTGATCACGCCGCTGCTGCCGGTTACCGGCCATACCGATGTCGGGGATGAGCACCCCGTCGAAGTCCATGTCTGCGGAGGGCCGGGTTCCTCGGAGTCGTTCGTCACCGCCCTGAAGAACATCGTGACACGGGGACCACAGCGGATAACAGGCCCCGATCAGGAGCCGATCCTCATTCCGGTGAAGGAACGGGAACATGTCGAGGTGGACATCAGTTCGCTGGTGATGATAGGGGTCTCCACCGCCCGGGAGGATCGTTCCTCCATGGGACCGCGACTGCATCATTGTGATCCCGACGCCTTCGGATCGATCAAGAAGCATCGAAAAGCCATCCTGGATTGTCTCGATCAGGTCCGCGAGAAGGGGTACGCGGAAGAGGCGTTCGTCTGGAACACCTGTCAGCGCGTCGAGTTCTACGGCTGGCTGACCCGATCGGGTGAAATGGGTGAGCGGGATCGTGCGATCGCCGGGATCCGCCGGATCTTCTTCGGTTCGGAGGGTGACGGTGTGGAAGTGAACACCTTCCAGGGAAAGGAAGCCTGGCATCATCTGATGCGGACCGCCGCAGGACTGAACAGTGACCTGCCGGGCGACACCGACGTGCTGGCCCAGCTGCAGACCGCCTGCCGTATTGCCGGACATTCCGATATGAAGGGACCAAGGTCGGAAGCGCTGATGGAACACGCCGCCGCGCTGACGGAGGGTGTGCGGGCCGAGACCTCGTGGGGTCGATACGCGACCAGTTACTGCCAGACTGCTCTCACTGGTGTCGAGCAGGAGAGCGCTGTCAGGATGGACCTGGGGCACCATGTGGTGATCGGGGGGTCCACGACCTCCCATTCCATCCTGAAAACGCTGGCCGGAGAGTACAGCGTCCACGGCAGACGGAAGACCGTCATCTACCGCTGTCATCACGGGCAGATGAAACTGCTGCGGAGTGCTCTCGGGGACGGGCGACGGCTGCGGGTCCACGCCTACTCCGAGGAGAGCGTGATCGGCGCCATCGCTGAGGCCGATTTCGTCTACTTCGGTATCGATCATCCCGATCCGGTCCTCGATACGACGGTGCTGACGGATCTGCGCGACTTCAGGGAGAGGCCACTCCTGATCATGGACTTCAACTCCTTCGGGTCGTTGACCGATACCGATGTGCCGGAGGGCGTGTCCCTCTGGACCTCGGAGGAGATCGACACCCTTGTGACGAACCGGGCGACCGGACTGGCTGCGAGTGACGGATTCCTCGCGGCGGTCGAGGAGGCGGGTTCCTGGATCGGGACCAGGATCACCGGCGGCGGGAGTGGGGAAGAGGGTGCCTGAATGCTGATCGTGATCGCGCACGGCAGCCCGAAAGAGGCCTGGCGGGAGTCGGTAGAGGGGCTCCTGCGATCCCTGCAGGAGGAGACTGGAGAGGACCGGGTGCGCCTGGCGTACCTCGAACACGGGCCACCCACCCTGGACGAAACCCTGTCGGAGGTGATCGCCGAAGGAGCGACGACGGTCCGGATCCTCCCGCTCTTCCTGGCCGGAGATGGGCATGTCACCGCCGACATCCGCCCCCTTGTCGATGAAGCCCGCTCCCGGTACGGGCAGGTCGATCTGGAACTGCTTCCGGCCGTGGGACAGCATCCTCTCTTCCGGGAACTGCTCCTTGAGCTCATCAGGCGTGCTGCAGACCAGGATCCGGTACGATCGGAGAGGCGTTGAAGATGATGAACGGCAGCAATATCAAACCGGGCACTGTGTACATGGTCGGCGCCGGTCCCGGCGATCCGGGGCTGATCACCCTGCGCGGGGTGGAGTGCCTGAGGGGGGCCGATGTCGTCATCTGCGATTACCTGGCGAACGAGGCTCTCCTGGATCATGCCGGCGAGGGGGCTGAGATCATCCTCCTTGGCAGTCATGGGTCGGGGCGCAGTATCAGCCAGGATGACATCATGGAGATGATGCTCGACCGGGCGAAGAAGGGTCGGATGGTCGTTCGGCTCAAGGGAGGCGATCCTTCGATCTTCGGACGGGGCGCCGAGGAGGCCGAGGTGCTCCGCGGGGAGGGGATCCCGTATGAGATCGTGCCGGGCATAACCACCGGCCTCGCGGTTGCCGCTTACGCCGAGATCCCGCTCACCCATCGTGACGAATCATCGGCAGTCGCGCTCGTCACCGGTCGTGAACGGCACGACCGGGAGGGATCGGCCATCGATTACGCGGCTCTGGCGGCCTTTCCGGGAACCCTGGTCTTCTATATGGGAGTGGGCACGGCCGGGGAGTGGAGCCGGGCGCTCACCGAGGGTGGAAAACCGCCCGACACCCCCGTTGCCATCATCCGCCAGGTTTCCAGCCGGGACCAGGAAATCCACCGCTGTACTCTCGGAACAGTGACCGGATACATCGATGAACATGATCTTGAGCCGCCGTCGGTCTTCGTCATCGGGAAGGTCGTGGATAGAGGGCCTGAACGCTCCTGGTTCACCAGAGAACTGGGACTCTGAATCGGGACGGATCAGCGTTTCAGGGTGCTTCAGCGGGCTGCGTCGAGGAGTGAGCCGGTCAGTTCCGCCACGGTGATCCGGCTCAGCTCACCTTCCGAGTAATATTCCACTTCTTCCTGATCTGAGAGCAGCTCGGACCGTTCTCCGAGTACCGCGTTCTTCCCCAGTTCCGAGAGAGCCCATACGGCCATGCCCCGTACCTGCGGATCAGGCGAGTCGAGAGATGCCATCATCAGCGGGATCAGTTCGGCCTGCCGCTCATCCGGAATGATGCTGAGTAATCCGAGCGCCCTGAGGACCGAAGCCCGGAAGTGCTCGAGGTCCTCTGGCTCCATGGTGATGAGGAAGGAGGCGGTGACATGCAGGAAATCACTGAACCGGTCGGGATCGCACCGGACGATCTCCGCCATCATCTCGGGAGCGCGCCAGCAGATGCCGCCCGATTCCTCCGTGATCATCCAGTTCAGGCGCCGCAGGAGTTCGAGGAGAGATTCAGGATCGACGGGGGCGAGCCGTTCCGCGCAGAGACCAGTCGCTTCGATCGCCCGGTGGACGACCAGCTGATCGCTGTCGAAGGTAAGTGAAACGAGTTGACCGAGGACGCGCCGCCTGGCGACAGCCATCCCGGCGACCCCCTCGAGGTCACCGTTCAGTAGCAGCTCCCGGATCTGTGTTTTCAGCGAGGTTCGGGCCATGATCCATCCGGTGTCGGGACGCCGTCACGACGCCGCTCTCCGATACTACTTCTCCAGGTCAGTGCATCTCCCACTCGATGAAGGGCTCCTTGACGTCGACCATCGCATTCACGATCAACTCCACCAGGCCGCCGTAGGTGATGCTGCTCTTCTCCAGCGCGTTGTAATAGTGCAGCATGTCGCGGATCTCGCCCTTGCAGTTGGAGCAGGGAGCGCAGAGGTACTTCTGCACTTCCGGTCCCGGCTGATCGGCGAAGGCGTCCAGGATCTGCTTGAACTTCGTCCGGCTGGCGATGTTCACCCGCCAGTCGGTGAAGTTGTTGACCGACATCACCGCGAAGCCGCTTCCGCCGCCGCAGCAGTAGTTGTCCACGCCGTGCGGGGTCATCTCTCTGAACTGGGGGCAGAGGTACTTCAGGATCCGTCTCTGCGGCTCGACGATACCGAGGTTGCGCACGATGTTGCAGGGATCGTGCAGGGTCACCGGAAAATCGTTTTTGGAGGGATCGAACTCGATCTTGCCGCTGAAGACGATCTCCTCGAGGAAGGGCAGGCAGCTCTCACGATTCACCGACATCTCACCGGTCAGGACCCGGTCGGCGATGGTCATGAGGGCCTTGTGCTCATGGCCGCACTCACCCATGACGATCTTGTTGACCTTCAGGTTCTTCGCGGTGCCGGCGTGTTTGAGCGCGATCCGGGCGAGCTGGAAGTCATCGTAGAAGAGGCCGTAGTTGACACCGTCGTAGCCCACCTGCTCCGAAGAGAGGGTCCAGTCGATGCCGGCCTTCTCGAGGATGATCGCGAAGGCGCCGGGGTTTTCCGGCCAGGCCATGATCTCGCCGGCGTTGTGCAGCAGGAGCACATCGGCGTTCTCCTTGTCCCAGCAGGTCTCCACCTCGATGCCGGTAATGTCGGTCATGTCCTCGTCGATGAACTCGACGTTGTCCTTGGCCACGAGCGAGTTCATGCCGGTGCTCGATCCGACCTCCAGCTGGAGCACAGTGCCCTTTTCGTGCAGATCCTTCGGGGCCCAGCCCAGTTCCTGGCTGAAGACTTTGCGGATCTCATGCGTGATAAGACCGTTATCGACACCAATGGGACATACCTGCGCACAGCGCCGGCAGAGATTGCAGCGGTAGGCCAGTTCGGCCAGGCGGGTGATGGTGGTCCAGTTCAGATCGACATCAGCGCCGTTCAGGGCTGCCGTGAACTTTCCTCCCGGTTTCGCGTACTTGTTCACCAGCCGACGGAACACCTCCGAGCGATAGGTCGGGCGGTAGATCTCGTTGTCGCCGCTCCCCTCGAAAACATGGCATGAGTCGCTGCACGTCTGACAACCGATGCAGTACTCCAGCGAGAGCATCAGGGGCTGGAGGAAGGTCCAGTTGTTCTCCCGGGAGAGGAGTTTCTTCATACCGTCGACGAACTGGTCGACGTACTTCTTCTCCTCTTCGGCGTTCTGTGGTTTGGGAAGACTCACGGCCACGAAGCCATCGAGGTTGCAGACCAGGTTCTCCCGGGCGCCTTTACTGAGTTCCTTCCAGTCAGGCTGCTCTTCGAAATCATCGTAGGGAGGTGGGAGAGGAATGAGTTCTTCCGGCCGGATCGTGGTCAGGTTCCGGTCCGGATTCTTCCCGATGTCCTTCACGCGGATCTTCTCACTCATCATTCTGTCTCCTCGGCGGGTGGCGAGGTGGCGATGTCCACCCAGTTCTTCTTGCCGTCAGCTCCTATATGCGGAGCTGCCCAGGTCACCGTCTGCTGCAGCAGTTCCTGTATCTCGGCTTCCATCTTGCTGCCGGCCTCGAGCGGTTCGTCGTCCCACCGGACCTCATGGTAGGTGAAGTACTTGGCCACGAAATGCATCATCTGGGTAAAAGGCAGGTAGGCGAGGAAGATTCCAGCCACGATCAGGTGGATCGCCAGCGGGCCGGTTACCTCTCCCGCGAAGTAGACTGTTACGAACGCCTGCGCGAAGACGGTCGCCTGGTAGGCAAAATTATCTGTTGAGAAAACCGCCAGCACGCCGGTGATGAAGAAGGCCAGCAGGAGCCCCAGATTGATGAAGGATGAGGGGGTGGTGACCGGCTTCAACCGCTGGCTGAAGAGCCGGCCGGCAAAGAGACCGAGCGCTCCGATCCCCCCGAGCACATACCCGATTCCGGCCAGGAACGGGACACCGTTCGCAACCAGCCCGATCCCCGGTGTCGGCAGATTGAGGAGACTGGCGATACTTCCCAGGACCAGTAGTACGGCCATTACGAAGAGGATGTAGAGGCCGAAGTGGAAGGGGAAGGAGAAGTACCACATCCGGCGGTTGTGTTCCCAGAGCGCCTTCAGGAACACGATCTCCTTGAACATGTAGATCCCTTCATTGATCAACGACTTCTCCCGCGGCTTCGTCCACCATTCGAATTCCTCGAGGTAGGAACCCCCGTACGCGCCCCGGCCCTTCTCGTGGGGCACCGGGGAGAGTTCCCAGCGGAGGTGAACCGGATACTTCGCGATTCTGATGGTCCTGACCGCAAAGGCCACGACCATGATCGCCAGCAGGAGGTAGAGCACCACCATCACTGTTGAGGCCGACATCCCTGGTATTCTCCTCTGTTGGTTCTGTTGGTTACCAGATCTCTGACTGAGCTAGTGTGACCGGGTGGCATGTACTGTGAAACAAATCACGATTGGAACGTTTGAGCGATTCCTGATAACGATGTATCATGTTCGAATGAATCCCTGCTACCAGGAATTCTACGACCGTAAGATGCGTACTTTAGACAGGATTGAAAAAGGGATAAAAAGGTCCGATTAACTTGTTAGCGAACCCGTCCCTTCGTATTTTGTTCCTGTACCAGCTGGTTCGAACGAGCCTGAATCCGTTAAGCGCCGGACGGAAGGGCGTGGCCAGATCGGTGGGTGAAGTCACCGATCTGACGAACGGCAGGCCTTTACATTCTGACAAGGCCGACCTGCAATGCCAGAAACTCTCCAGGAAGAAACTACCCTTCAGATCAACAAGAGTGTTGTGCGGCTCATCAAGGATGATGTCACCGATATCGAGGTCGACGCGTTCGTCTATTACGCCCAGCACGAT
The DNA here is from genome assembly GCA_025774205.1 of bacterium. Taxonomy (GTDB): domain Bacteria; phylum Blakebacterota; class Blakebacteria; order Blakebacterales; family Blakebacteraceae; genus Blakebacterum. The sequence goes on along the minus strand of JALGWK010000008.1, from coordinate 7,050 downwards.
CTTCAACTCGGCTCGGGATTCGGCGGCGCGATCGCGGTTCGCGGCGGTCCCTCAGTGCAAAACGAACTCGATGAATCTGGCCCCCTGAAAACAGGCGAAGCGGTCGTCAGCGAGGCCGGTAATCTCAAGGCCGGACTGATAATCCACGCTGTCGGACCCCGCTTCCAGGAAGAGGATATCGAGGGCAAGCTCCGAACCACGATGGAGAACACCCTGAAGCTCGCCGAGGAGAAGGGGGTCACGCGGCTCGCCTTTCCGGCCATGGGCGCAGGCTATTACGGCATCTTGCCGGGAGTATCGGCGAAGGTGATGCTGGATGTCATCACCTCACATCTGGAGGGGGAGACCTGCCTTTCAGAGGTGATCATCTGCGTTTTCGATTCCCCCCAATTCGACGCGTTCCAGTCAACCATGGCGACTCAGTAATAACCGGATGGATCATGTCATGAGCGAATTCCTGCACTTTTCCGAACACACCCTGCAAGAAGTGGCGATCGCGTGGCTGGTGACCGTTTACATCATTCGTGTCATCTGGTTCCTCCGGTTCAAGCCGGGTGGTGACCGTCAGCCAGCCACCGGGGCGGCCGATACCACCCCGAGGCGGGGGATTTTCTATTCGTGGGGCAACATCTTCATGCCGTGGGCGATGGAGAGTACACGGAGGAATCTACTGATGTGGATCACCTTCGGGATCTTCCATGTCGGGGTGACCGCCTCGATCGCTCTCTCCCTGATAATTCCCTACGGCCCGGGTCTCCTGGAGAGTGCCTTCGTGGTCACGCTCTTCCAGATCCTGATCGGGACCGCCTTCCTGATCGGTGTGACCAGGATCATCCGTCGCGCGGGCGGAAAGTACATGCGGGCGCTCAGTTCTCCTGATGATTACTTCTCTCTCATCCTCCTGACGGTCTGGTTCTTCTTCGCCTTCCTGTCGGTGCCGAATCAGACGACGAACGGAGAGACGCATCTTCTGACCTACTTCCTCCTGACGGCGTTCTTCCTGATGTATGTGCCGTTCAGCAAGATCTCCCACTACCTCTACTACCCGTTCACCCGTTACTACCTCGGCAAGACCCTCGGTCACAGGGGTGTCTACCCGGTTCAGCGCGGATAAGTGGCCAGACAGCTCAGCGACGAAAGAGACGATCTCATGAGCCAGAAGAAAGAGCGTTCCCAGAAGGCAGAGAAGGTCATTGAACGGATGGGGCAGAAGCTGAACCGACAGATAGTTGGTTCCCTGACGGCCTGTGTGCACTGCGGCATGTGCACCGAATCGTGCCATTACGTACTCGCCAATCCGGGTGATCCGACGTACGCCCCGGCCTACAAGGCTGACAAGATCCGGAAACTCTTCAAACGCCACTACGACTGGACCGGAAGGGTCATCCCCTGGTGGGTGAAGGCGGATTCTGTCTGGACCGAAGAGGATCTCGAGGAACTGAAGGACACCGTGTTCGGCAAGTGCACCAACTGCCGTCGCTGCACCCTGAACTGCCCGATGGGTGTCGATTATGCCACCTTCAACCGGATGGCCAGGGGGCTCCTGGTATCGGTCGGGGTTCAGCCCGAAGGGGTGGCCGTGGTGAGCAAGGACCAGTGGGAACTCGGCAACCAGATGGGTGTGCTGAAGGAAGATTACCTCGACACGCTCGAATGGATGGAGGAAGAACTCCAGGACGAACTGGAGGATCCGAGTGTGGCGATCCCGGTGGACAAGAGCGATTGCACGGTTATGTACGCCATCAATCCGCGCGAAGTGAAGTACGATCCCCGGAGCATCGCCGACGCCGCCAAGATATTCCATGCCGCTGGTGAGAGCTGGACGATGCCGAGCGAGGGCTGGGATCAGACGAACTTCGGGCTCTTTTCCGGTGATGATGCCCTCGGCGGATCGGTGGCGCGGCGGCTCTATGAGAAAGTCATCGAACTGAATGCCTCCAGGCTGGTTATCTCCGAGTGTGGACACGGATACCGTTCAACCCGATGTGAGGGACCCAACTGGGCCGCTTTCGACATCCCCTTCGAGATGGAGAGCTCGGTGCTGACCATGCTGCGCTACATCAGGGAGGGACGCATCAAGGTCGACAAGAGCCGGAACACCCAGCTGGTGACGTTCCACGATTCGTGCAACAACGCCAGAAGCTGCGGACTCTTCGAGGAGCCGCGCGAATTGCTGAACCTGGTCTGCGAGAACTTCCAGGAGATGTACCCGAACCGCGCCGAGAATTACTGCTGTACGGGTGGCGGTGGAGCCATGTCGATGTCCGAGTACACTCCGAATCGCCTGAAATCGGGTGTGGTCAAGGCTGATCAGCTGAAAGAGACCGGCGCTGAAGTGGTGGTCACCAGCTGCCACAACTGTGTGGACGGACTGAGTGATGTTATCAGACACTATGAGCTGGGCATTGAGGTCACCCAGCTTGTGAACCTGGTGGCCAATGCTCTGGTAATCGAAGAGAAGATTGTGGTACCGGTTGAAGAGGTCGTACCGGTTGAAGAGGTCGTACCGGTTGAAGAGGTCGTACCGGTTGAAGAGGTCGTACCGGTTGAAGAGGTCGTACCGGTTGAAGAGGTCCCGGTCGAGGTTGCTGTTGAAGAGGTTCCGGTCGAGGTTGCCGGGGGGGAGGTTCCGGAAGTGGTCTCAGCTGACGCCATGTCGCTCGCTGGTCGTGTGATCGTGGTCGCGGATGACGAGCCGGACCAGGTCGAGTTCCTGGCCACCGTGCTCGAGGATCATGGCGCCACGATCTATCGGGCCGCTACCGGCGATGAGGCCCTGGAGCTGGCCCGCAGGGAGAAGCCCGATCTGCTCACCCTCGACCTGCACATGCCGGGTCGCGACGTGGGTGAGGTGTTCGAGATGCTCCGGGAGGATCCAGAACTCGAGGAACTGAAGGTCTGCGTCATCACTGGCCGACCGGAGCTGCGGAAGCTCATCTATGATCGCTCGGTCAGGCCCCCTGAAGGGTATCTGGACAAACCGGTCGATGAAGAGAGGCTGTTGCTGAACGTGAGGAAGATCCTCGAACTGGCGGATTAACAGGAGTAAGGTTCTCACGTTCAGAGCTGAGACATCGATCTCCGGTGTCTGGAGGTGAGGTATGGATCCGGAGTACAAACAGTACTTCCAGTACTTCGCAGAGATGCCCGGGTATGTGACGGTCCAGGACCGGGATTTTCGGATCATCGACGCCAACAAGCGATTCCGGGAGGACTTCGGTGATTTCGAGGGCCGCTACTGTTACCAGGTTTACAAGCGGCGTCCCGACCGATGCGAGGTCTGTCCTGTCGCCCGGACCTTCCGTGACGGTCAGCGCCACGAGAGCCAGGAGCAGGTCCAGACCCTGAACGGCTCGGAAGTCAAGACGATCGTCTACACGAAACCGATCCGTGACGATTCCGGAAAGATCACCGCCGTCCTGGAAGTCTCGACCGACATCACCCATATCCAGAACCTCCATCAACTCCTGAGCCGCAGCCAGCAGCGATATCGCCTCCTCTTCGACGAGGTACCCTGTTACATCTCGATCCAGGACCACGAACTGAACATTATTGAGGCCAACCGGGCTTTCCAGGAAGCGTTCGGCAACAGCCTGGGGAAGAAGTGCTACGAGGCGTATAAGCATCGCTCAGAGCCGTGCGCCCCCTGTCCGGTCCAGCAGACCCTCGATGACGGTCTCTCCCACTCCCGCGAGGAATGTGTGACCTCCCGGGATGGACGGCAGATCAACACGCTGGTAACGACGGCCCCGCTGAAGGATGGGATGGGGAACATCACCGGGGTGATGGAGATGAGCGCCGATATCACCCAGATCCGTGAGCTCGAGGACCGTTTGACTTCGCTCGGGCTACTGATCGGTTCGGTCTCTCATGGTCTGAAGGGACTGCTGAACGGACTGGCAGGAGGGATGTACCTCGTCAATACCGGCATGTCGAAGGGCAATGAGGAACGGGTGGAGAAGGGGTGGGAGACCGTCCAGCGGAACGTCATGCGCATCCGCAATATGGTCTCCGATATCCTCTACTACGCCAAGGACCGGATCCCGAATCGGGAGGAACTATCCTCCAGGGAGATTGCCGAGGAGGTCTTCGCCTCGATGGAGAACCGGGCCAGGGACCAGCAGGTTGAACTCGTTACCGAGTTTGATCCTGACGCTGGAGAGTTCCAGGCTGATGGTCAGGCCGTCCGCGCACTCCTGATAAACCTCCTCGAGAACGCCCTCGACGCCTGCCGCCTGGATGAAAAGAAGAGCGAACACCGGGTGACGTTCCGCCTGCGAGGGCTGCGCGATCATATCGAGTTCGAAGTGGAGGATAATGGTATCGGGATGGACCAGGAAACCCGTGAGAAAGCCTTCACCCTGTTCTTCTCTTCAAAGGGAACCGGAACCGGACTCGGTCTGTTCATAGCTGATAAAATCGCCACTGCCCATGGGGGAACGATCGAACTGAAATCTGAACCTGATTCTGGATGCCACTTTGTGGTACAATTGCCGCGCGAAGCACCTGCTGTTGAAGAATCAGAAGCGGGTCCTGATGCGGACAACACGCTCTCGACCGAAAAGGACATGACTCATGGCTGACGCTGGCACACTTGTACTGGTTGTGGATGATGATCCCGACGCGCGGGATTTCCTGACCACGGTTCTGGAGGACAACGGGTACACCACGGTGACGGCGAAAGATGGTTCCGAGGCGCTTTCGATCCTGGAGGAGCAGACACCGGGCCTGGTGACGCTCGACATCACCATGCCGGAGAAATCCGGTGTGGCCGTATATCGGAAGTTGAGGGAGGACGACCAGCTGAAGAGTATTCCGGTGATCATCATCACCGGTGTATCGGATGATTTCGAGACCTTTATCTCATCCCGTCGGCAGATTCCGCCACCGGATGGATTCATTCACAAACCTGTGGATCCTCCGCTCCTCCTGAAGCTGGTAGGTGATCTGCTCGGGTAATCGGTTCCGGCACCAGGCTGGCAGTCGTAAAATCATCTATCAAATGTTTGTGCAATCCGGGTTCGGATTCGTATGCCTGCGGTGGCGCTTACTAATCAATCGTGATATATTTCACACATCATCCGTTTTCGAGATCTGCCAGTGCAACGGGGAGGTGATCCGCCGATGCAGCTCAAAAGGGTGGTACTGGAACGTCTGATGCGGTACCACCGCTTCCTGTCCCAGACAACAAAGATCAAGCCGATCCAGACGATCACGAGCGCCCAGATCGCCGAAGCCCTCGATATCGATCCCACCCAGGTCCGCAAGGATTTCGGCGCGATCGGTCTGATGGGTATCGGCCGGGTCGGTTACCAGGTTGAAGATGTCTGCTGCGCCATCCGGCAGGTCATGGGATTCGACCATGAGAACGCTGCGGTGCTTATCGGCGTGGGACAGCTGGGTGGAGCACTGCTCACTTATCCGGGATTCGAGAAGTACGGTCTCATGATCGAAGCCGTGTTCGACAGCGATCCGGCCAAGGTCGGCCGTCGGAAGGCCGGCTACACGATCCGGTCGACGCGGACCCTGAAACAGTACATCAGGAATTACAATATCAGGCTTGCCATACTCTGCACGCCGGTGGAGGTGTCGCAGACCCTCACCGACCGGCTCACTTCGACCGGCATCAAGGCCATCTGGAACTTCACCCCGACCAGTCTGAATGTTCCTGCCGATGTACTGGTGAGAAACGAGCACATCTCGCTCGGTCTTTCAGAGATCGCCTACCATCTGAAGTAATCCCGGGCTGCGGGAGTACTACCCGCCGTCGATGAAGCGGCGCGCAGTCAGCAGTCCGAGTCGCGCGCACCAGCCCATATTCCACGGTTCCCGATCGGTCGTGTTCTCCGGCGTATCCCCGGCCGAGTGGTAGAAGGCATCCCCGTCAACAGTCACCATTCCCTCCTCTTCATCCTCGTACCAGTTCACCGGCGGGAATCCGGGAGTCACCGGGAGAGGATTGAGGCTGCTCCAGGCGGAAGTGTAGACCGTCAGGGAGGGAACGATTCCCTCGGCCATTATCCGTTCCGACTGGAAGACGTAGGAGTCGGTTCCCCCCTGGCTCTTCGTGGTGGCGAAGCGCTCGGGGAAGCCCGGCTGGCCAAGATGTTCGATGGCGAGATCGCGGATGATACCGATGATCCGGCTGTTGACGGGCACATCATCCGGTTCGGCAAAGAGGGCGTCGCGCCAGGAACCGAAACCGGACTGGTCGAAATTGATCACCCCCCGCAGCCGGGGCTCTTCCCCGGACATCCTCTCCACGTACTGGCGGGTGGAGCGGATCTCGGATCCCCAGGAGATGAACCTGATGTCAAGGGCAGGTGAGGGAATGAGACCGGCCCGCACCGCCGCGCTCCAGGCGCGCGAGATCTCGAGGACAATGGCCACTCCGGAGGCGTTGTCATCCGCACCGGGACCGCCGGAATCGGAATCACCGTGGGCACAGAAGATGAAGTAATCAGAGTGGTCCTGGCCGGGCAGGGTGGCCACTACGGTTTTCGGAATCCCCCGGCCGGTGCGGGCTGTGAGCTGCACCCTGATCCGGGTTCCGCTCTCCTCCTCAAGCAGGGCCCGGAGGGCCTCCGCCTCAGAAGGGGCGATCCTGAACACCGGGGTGGTCCATTCACCGCGCAGTCGACCAGGTTGCGGCCACCCCGAGGGGGTGGCACGTGCTTCGTGCAGGACGGCGAGGCAGTCTGCCGCCTCTTCCGCGTTCGGGTTGGCCGAAGTGAGCCAGACGGCACCTGTGGCAGGGGGGCCGAAGTGAGCCAGACGGCACCTGTGGCAGGGGTGAGCGAGAGCGGGCCGATCCCGTCCACCGAAGGTGAGCCGCCGTTCGGCCAGGCCATCGTCAGGGACGCTCCTCCCGCCACCGACACCTCCCACCCGAACTCCTCGTGGAAAGAAGCCTCCGCTTCCTCGAGGATCTCTACCTCGAGGCCGGCCTGCCTGAATTCCCCGGCCAGCCACGATGCCGCGGCGTCTCCCGAACTGGTACCGCCCATGCGGGGTCCGAAGTCACAGAGGGCCCTGACAGTCTCCTGCATC
>JALGWK010000508.1 GCA_025774205.1 bacterium | reverse complement strand
ACCATCTGCTTGACCAGTTCACCCAGACCATGATCTCCGCCATCCCGGCGATGATGGTGCCCGACGCCGAACGAGCCCTGATCATCGGACTCGGAAGCGGTCAGACGGCAGGTCACCTGCTGCGCTATCCGGTCGAAAAGGTGGAGGTGGTCGAGATCTCGGCGGGAGTGGTGGAAGCGAGCCGGTTCTTCGATGAGATCAACGGCCGGCCATTGATAGATGACCGGATCGAACTGATTACCCAGGACGCCAAGAACTACCTGCTCACCAGACCGGATAACCGGTACGATCTCATCCTCTCAGAACCGAGCAATCCCGGCGGACTCTTCACGCTTGAGTACTTCACCACCCTGAAGGAGCGGCTCGAACCCGGCGGCGTCGTGGCTCAATGGGTCCAGGTCTACGAAATCAGTGATGAAACCCTGAACAGCGTGCTCGTAACCTTCACCGAGGTATTCCCCTTCGTATCACTCTGGGGAATGTCGACAACCGATCTCCTCCTGGTGGGCAGCGCGTCGCCAATCACCTGGAATGAGTGAAGTATGACCTCGAACAACTGGCCGTGGATGACCTCTTTTCACTGCTGACCCATCAGATCATGAGCCCGATCCGGATGGCGGAGTTCGTTGTTCTCGGCGGGCGTCTCAACCTCGATGAATTTCCCTTCCTGGAGTACCAGGCTCCGAAAGCGTTTTACCTCAACGAACAGGCGTCGCTCTACCTGGGTTATGATGAACGTCGCAGGACCATGAGGAACAGCGATCTGGCACTGGCAACCTACGTGAACGGACGTGATCCGACACCGGAGGAACTGCAGCGGGTGGAGCGATACGTGCGAAGGTCGGGCGGGATGTACCCCGGTCTGGGGGTGTCGGCCGCTGCTGCCTGGCTGGAGGCCGTTCCCGATGATGAGGAGGCGCGCGCGGCAGCACTGAGGAATGGTATCACCGGTCTGCTGGCAGCAGCCGAGGAAGCCGACCGGCTGTACCTGAGCCAGCCGGAAGATCCTGCCTCCCTTCGCTGGTTTGTAGATATGCTGCTGGGCACATACGATCAGCTCCACACTGTGCTCTGGGACGCGACTGATCTGGCCGCGATCCTGCTCTCGAATCTTCCCCTGGCGGCTGATAAGTATGCGGAGCAATACCCCTACTACATGTACAGACTGGCGCAGGTCGAATACGATCAGGGTGAATACGATAGTGCCGAGGAGACGCTCAATCTCGTGATCGAAGCGCTCGAAGATCCTGCCCGACCCTCTGACAACCGGGTAACGCTCGATAACGCTCTGACCAACCTCGGCCGGATTCTGATGCGCGCAGGGCGCCATGGGGAAGCGCGTTCGCGCTTTCAGGAGGCCTATCTGGTGAACCGTCTGAACCGGGCGGCGGTGTGCTACCTGGTTGAACTCGACCCGCAACTGACCTCGGGACGCTTCTTCACCATCTCCGAGCTGCTCGGAGAAGCGGGGGGAGCTGACGGCGGATGAGAAGGGGCGGTTCCATCGCGGTCTGCCTGACCGTCATCCTGGCCGGATGCGCTCAATACCGTACCCTCGCGCCTGCCGCGCTCCTGGAATTGGGACCGGAGCAGATTGTACAACAGGCTGCCGATCGCGCCGGAGAGATCGGTCCCTTGAGAACCACCGGTACGATTCTCATCCAGGGTCCCCTGGGCGCGTATTCTGCCCGGGGTGTGATGCTGTACGCAGGGCCTGATTCTCTCCGTTTCGATGTCAGCATCACCCTCGGAGGAGTGGTCGTTCAGGGGATCATCACGGGCAGATCCTTCCGGATCTATCTGCCGACCGAGCGAACCCTTATGACCGGCAGGATCGGTGAGCCGGATGCGCCCGATCCCCAGGGCGCGTCCCACGATCGGGCCGTCCTGCTCGAGATGATCCTCGGCCCCGCCCTTGCCTATGACCCGGTGGACCTGGCCGCCAGGGCCACCCATTTCGATGTCAGCGCCGATCACGCCGTCATCGGCGTCGACCAGTC
>JALGWK010000141.1 GCA_025774205.1 bacterium | reverse complement strand
CAGACCACAGTGAATCGAGTCGTGAGGGATCGGTCTCCCTGAGCCAGCTGACGATCTCATCTCGAGGTATCATCTTCCGGGTTCCTGTTCGGGCCTTGCGACATCGGATCAGGTCCGCGTCCGTTCAGACCATCAGTTTGGTGCGGACTGTGTACCCGGTGTGCAGTAATTCGTGGCTCCTGTCGCCCAGGGGGCCTTCAGTCAGGAAATCACGGTAGAGCTGCACAACCGCCGGATTCTCGAATGACTTCCGTACCGCGGAACGCTCATCCTCCTGATAGATGCCTCGCGCTCTTGCCTCGAGGATCGCCCGGCTGGTCGGAATGGGCTGACCGCCCCCTCCCAGACAACCGCCGACACAGGCCATGAACTCGATGAAGTGACAATCAGCGAACTCACCGCCACTCCGAATACTCTCCAGTACCCGCTTGGCATTGGCGGTGCCATGCGCCACCGCCACCTTGAGCGTGGTACCCGCCAGCCAGTCGAAGTCGGGAACGACCCTCTTCAACAGTTCGGGCACCACAGTAGTGGTGGGGATCTCGAGTTCGGCGTACCTGATCCCCTCGAATCCACGCACCGGTTCGATCCGCAGGTAGTCGAAGATGCTTTCGACCGACTCACCCGTGACCAGTTCGTAGACGGTCCGGATCGCCGATTCCATCACTCCCCCGGTGGCACCGAAGACCACCCCCGATCCGGTGGCCGTTCCGAAGGGATCGTCGTAATCCGATTCGGGCATGTCGGGCAGGTTCACCCCCACCTCCATGATCATCTGGGCCATCTCGCGGGTGGTGAGCACGTAATCGACGTCCTTGTAGCCGGAGTCGTTGAACTCGGGCCGGTTGCACTCGAATTTCTTGGCGGTGCAGGGCATCAGGGAGACCGTGACGATATCGAATGGATCGATGCCGTTCTGTTCTGCGTACCAGGTCTTGATCACCGCCCCGAACATCTGCTGCGGACTCTTCGCCGACGACAGGTGCGGGATCATCTCAGGATAGAAATACTCGAGGTACTTGACCCACCCCGGCGAGCAGGAGGTGAAGAGCGGCAGGGGTGCCTCCTCCCCTTTCGCCAGAGTCCGATAGAGCCGCTGAAGGAGTTCGGCCCCTTCCTCCATAATGGTCAGGTCGGCCGCGAAATTGGTATCGAAAACCCGGTCGAAACCGCAGTGCCTGATCGCGGTATTGAGCTGGAAGGTGACCGGCGTCCCCGCCTCGAGACCGAAGCACTCGCCGATCGAGGCGCGTGGCGCCGGAGCCGTCTGGATCACCACATGTTTCGTGGGGTCATCGATAGCGTCCCAGATATCATCACTCATATCTTTCGAATGGAGCGCTCCGGTGGGGCAGTGATTGATGCACTGACCGCAGTTGATGCAGATTACCTCCCACATGGGACGGTCCATGAAGGTGGTGACCCGGGTATCGTTCCCGCGGTCGAAGACGTTGTAGACACCCACCTCCTGAAGATCGATACACGCCCTCACACACCGACGGCAGAGGATGCACTTGTCCATATCACGCACCAGCGAGGGGCTTGAATCGTCCCGACCGTACCGCTCTTCGGTCCGGTGACCGAACCGGTAGGAGTCGATCCCATAATCGGACGCCAGCTTCTGCAGTTCGCAGTGACCGTTCCGGCAGCAGGCGTAACACTCCCCGACATGCTCCGACAGCATCAGTTCGAGAATGTGCCGCCGGGCCTGGCGGATCTTCTGCGTATGCGTCCTGATATCGATCGATCTGGTGATGGGATAGGAGCAGGAGGCATGCAGGGTCCGTTCACCATCGACCTCGACAACGCAGATGCGGCAGACTCCCGCGATGCACAGGTTGTCATGCTGGCAGAGGGTCGGGATCGTCACGCCGATCATCCTGGCCGCGTCGAGGATCGTTGTGCCGAACGGCACTTCGATCCCGATGCCGTCGATAGTCGCCCTGACCATGGACTGCAGGGTGGCGTCATCGGTGCGCCGCCGGTAATCACTGATCATCTCGCTGCGTGGAGCGCGACCGGGATCGGGAGCTTTCTGGCTGTCGCTGCACATGGTCGTTCCTTAATCGGATTTCGGCACGCGGCCGAGGATCTCGTCGGTGAAGGCCTTGGCGATCGTCCTGAAAGCGTTGCCTCCCGTCTGGCCCAATCCGCATTTGGAGACCAGACGCATGGTATCGCCGAGTTTGATCAGTTCCTCAAGGTAGGCCGAGGAGCAGCGTCCCTCTTCGAGCAGGGTGATCCCTTCCCGGATCTTCACGTTGCCGATCCGGCAGGGTGTGCACTGGCCGCACGACTCTTCGATGAAGAAATCGGAGAAGTTTCTGGCGACGGCGAGCATATCGGTCTCCGGGCCGAAGACGATGATCGATCCGCCGGTCGACAGATCCTCGAAACCGAGGGAGCGGTCGAATCGCTCCCGGGCCACACAGCGACCTGCCGCTCCGCCGATCTGGACCGCCTTGGCGTCCTCGGCTCCAACCTCTTTCAGCAGATCATGGATCGAGGTGCCGTAGGGGAGTTCGTATATCCCCGGTCTCTCACAGTCACCTGAGATACTGAACAGCTTGGTACCCTTCGATGTGTCGGTCCCGTGTTCGAGGAACCACTCCGGTCCCCTGGCGATGATCAGCGCCGCGTCGAGGAAGGTCTCGACGTTGTTGACGATGGTGGGATGCCCGAAGAACCCGGTATCCACGGGGAAAGGCGGTCGGTTGCGCGGCTCACCGCGCTCCCCCTCGAGTGACTGGATCAGCGCTGTCTCCTCGCCGCAGACATAACTTCCCGCGCCCATACGGATATCGATATCGAAGGAGAAGTCTTCCTTCCCGAGGATACTCTCTCCGAGAAGTCCCGATTCCCTGCGCCGGGTGATCGCCTCCGTCAGGGTCTCTTTCAGGTAGAGGTACTCGATCCGCAGGTAGATATAGCCCTGCCCGGCGCCGATAGCCCGGGCGGCGATCGTCATCCCATCCAGCACGGTCTCGAAATGTTCCGACAGGAGATAGCGATCCTTGAAGGTGCCCGGCTCGCCTTCATCAGCGTTACAGACCACGTACTTCTGCTCATCCGGATCCTCGGCCGCGAGTTGCCATTTGAGAGCGGTCGGGAAGCCCGCCAGACCACGTACTTCTGCTCATCCGGATCCTCGGCCGCGAGTTGCCATTTGAGAGCGGTCGGGAAGCCCGCCCCGCCTCGTCCCTTCAGCATGGCGGTATCAATGGCGGCGATGATCTCCGTTGGCTGTCGATCCAGAGCCGTCCTGAGGGCTTCGACCGGTTCGATCCCGTGATCGAGAAGCGGACCGTGCCGGCGCACGTTCGATGGGATGAAGAAATCCCGCCTCGCATCCTTGAGGATGCGATGAACCTTCTCCGGAGTGACCTTCGCGAAGAGCCGCTCATTCACAAGCATCGCCGGACCCTGATCGCATAGACCGAGGCAGTTGGTGTATCGCAGGGTGAACATCCCGTCGTTGGTCGTTTCACCGAACCTGATGCCCAGTTCGTTCTCGAGCTGGCGGGCCACATTGTCCTTGGCCGCCATGTCGCAGGAGATCGTCTGACAGAGACGGATGACGTACTTGCCGAGTTTCTCCTGCGTTTCGAAGAAGCTGTAGAAACTCGCCACCGCCGCGACTTCGGCCGGGTGGATGTCGAGCGCGTGTGCCACCGTCTGGAGGGCGCGGTCGGGGATGAAACGGTACCGCTCCTGCATCGCATGGAGGATAGGCATCAACGCTGAACGGTCAGAGCCGTATTCCTTCTTGAGCTCTTCTATTTCCTGGGTAAGCTGCTGCCGGTAGACTACCTGCATGATGGTGCCCTCTCAAACCAGGAACGAGTTTGCTTTCACTAAAGGAACCGTGAATGGGTGAGCACCCGGTTGAAATATACGTTCCTGGAATCCTGCTGGAAAGCGATACAGGATACCGTTCAGAGTAATGGACTTTGAACTGCCCACCAGTTCTCTCACACACGTGTCAGCACCCCGCATATTGGTTGAGTTCCGAGGCCAATAATGTTCTCATCTCCCTGAAGAATAGTCCTCTGGACTCCTTGGTTTTTAGTGCCTCGCTGGTATCCAGGATCGTCTCGTCCTTGCATTGGTGGGCGTCGGGCATCACCTGAAGAGCGTAGGAATTGACCTGGCTTTTCCAGAACCAATCCGCAGATCCGAATTGAACGTAACCGGGGGCAACTGCGGGTACCTGCGATAGTGAATGCCGGAAGGTTTTCCCTCGAGCGCTGTTCTCAATGCAGAAGGCGATGTAGGCGATCCGGTACCTCACCATACCACTATGTCCGGGCGGGATAGGCTCGATGGTGTGAGGATTCTGTTCAGAAGTATGGATGAAGTGACCAGAGCAGCACTGGAGGGTGAAGCAGTGAGGAAGGGTGGCGAAACCGGCAATGATGTCGACAATAGGCTTATCGATAGAAGCAGCCTTGAGCACCGCCAGAGATTCGTGCCTCGCGTCTGAGCGTTCTTCACGAACTCCCTGGCTTCGTTGAACGTCTCCATTGGCCTTCCACCCCGTATTGAACTGCATACCATATTCAATATAGAACCGGTATCGACTATGAGATTAAATCACGCCTGAGCCTCTCCCACTCATCATCACCCAGGAGATCACCAAAGGCGGTCGGCAATTCATCACCGTCCTGGGCGATCACCCGCCCGCCTCGTCTGAATGCACCAACTCAGCGTCGCTATGAGGATGAAACTGACCACGACCAGGAGTACACACATGATTCTTTCTCCCTGGTTGTACAGAGTTGGAACGGTATGTTCACTAACAGATACATGCAAACATCGGGCCAATAACGACCGCGATGGACTTTGATTGTCAGCAGGGTAACCAATCTGTACCCTTGAACTGATATTGCACGTCTGTGAAACAGTATTCGGGTGAGCATCATGGCAGATGAACAGAGGATGGATTCGAGCGCTTCATCGACGAGCAGCCAGGCTCAATTTTTCGAGTCGGTCCTCCGTTGCGTAGCCGACGGGGTGTTCACGGTCGACAATGACTGGAAGATCACCTCATTCAACAGGGCGGCTGAGCGGATCACCGGGGTGTCCGCCGATCGGGCCATCGGGAAGAAGTGCTGCGATGTCTTCCACGCGAACATCTGTGAGGAGGGCTGCGCGATCCGGAAGTCGCTCGAAACAGGGCAGGAGGTCATCGATCTGCCAGCCCGGATCCTGAATCAGCGGGGGAAAGCTATCCCCATCAGCATCAGCACCGCGGTACTGCATGACGAGGATGGAACCCTCCTCGGCGCGGTTGAGACCTTCCGGGATCTGGGCCAGATCGAGCAGCTCCGCAGGGAGATACAGAGCCAGTATACATTTGAGGACATTATCGGCAAGAGCGAGGCCTTCCAGAAGATCTTTGCCATCCTGCCCGACATCGCAACCAGTGAGAGCACCGTTCTGATTGAGGGGCCGAGTGGTTCGGGCAAAGAGCTTCTGGCACGAGCGACTCACAATCTCAGTCCCCGCGGCAAGCAGCCGTATGTGGTGGTGAATTGCGGGACCCTGCCCGCCAATCTCTTTGAATCGGAACTCTTCGGATACAAGAAGGGTGCCTTCACTGACGCCAAAAATGACAAACCGGGCCGCATCGCCCTGGCCGAGGGTGGAACCGTCTTCTTCGACGAGATCGGAGACCTGCCACTGGAAACACAGGCCAAACTGCTCCGCCTGCTCCAGGAACGTCAGTATGAACCTCTCGGTGGCATTGAGCCTCTCCCGGCAAACGTCCGCATCGTGGCGGCGACCAACCGGGACCTACCCGATATGGTGAGCCGAGGGCAATTCCGGGACGATCTCTACTTCCGTCTGGCGGTGCGTCGTCAGGACATACCCTATCTCATCGAGCATTTCATTCAGCGCTTCAACGCCAAGCGGGGAAAGCGGATCCAGGGTGTCACACCCGAGGTCATGGAGATCCTGATGCGTTACGAGTTCCCCGGTAATGCCCGCGAGCTGGAGAACATTATCGAATACTGCTTTGTCCTCTGTCACAACGGATTCATCGAGATCCGGCACCTGCCGGAAGATCTCAAGCTGCATCGGGGTTCTCTGTCCCGGATTGTTAACGAGGATTCTGTATCCCAGCTGCAGCTGGGAGAGGCGCACACAATTCAGATCGCTCTCAGCCGCAATAATGGACATCAGGGCCGAACGGCGGAGGAACTGGGCATCAGCAGAACGACGCTGTGGCGGAAAATCAAGAAGCACGATATCAATCCGGAAGACTTTACTATACAGCAGTAATTGTTTCATCGATGAAACAATGAAACACTCATTATGTTTCATTATTGAAATAATATCCTATATATCCATGAACACATCAGTTCTTCTTCTGTAATCCATTGTCTGATAAGTAATTAACTCCATCATAAGGGTGTTTCCCGGAGTGGCCCACATTTTGCGATATCGGGAGAAGACGTTGCCCCCTGTGTAGGTCATTGCGCCCTGATGACGATCTACACCGTCACCGAAGGGCATGTCACAAACCAGGTCGACTTCCCGCTTCGGAGCAAGGAACCGTTCGACAGGATCCGTCTGCTCAGGGATCAGGGAGTCGGTACCATAATCTGCGGTGGTGTCCAGGACGTACTGGAGGAGTGCCTCCGGGGGAGCGGGATCGAGGTGATCTCCTGGGTAGCGGGGAGTGTTGACTCACTCCTGGAGCTCTACCTCAGGGGACAGCTCGTTTCGGGACACGAGGATGCCTCACCACCCGGCCCGGATTTCCCATTACTGCCATCGAAATGAGGGATGTCGATCAGTGGGTACTACAACCAGGGATACATACAGCTACTATGTGGAACAGAAAGCCCTCGATGTCACGGACAGACCGCGAAAGTTCCTTGTGGCGTTCGCGGCCGTGCTGGAGCATGGCAACTACAGCTCGGCACTGGACATATACTCGCGCCTGAGCACCAAATGCGGCCGTTGCGCGTCAGCGTGTCAGCTGTATGAGGCCACTCAGGAAGAACGTGACATCCCCTGTCACCGTTCCGAACTCCTTCTGCGTGTCTATCGCAGATATTTCACCCAGTCGGGGATCCTGAAGGCACGGCTCACCAGAGGCTTCATCCTGACCGATGATTACCTCGATGAGATGGCTGACGAATATTACCGGTGCACGGCCTGCCGGAGGTGCAAGGCCTTCTGTCCGCTCGGTATCGACCACGGCCTGGTCACCCATCTGGCCCGGTACCTCCTCTCCGAGATCGACGTGATCCCGAAAGCGCTGCTCCGGTGCCGGCGCTCAAGGACACCTGTGAGTTTCTCGAGGAAGAACTCGAGGAGATCTATGGCGTGAAGATCACCTTCCCCTTCGATATCGAGGACGCTGAGTTCGTGTTCTTCCCGGCCGTGTCAGACTACCTGCTCGAGGCGGACACCCTGATGGGCAACGCCGCCGTGATGCATGTGACCGGCGGATCGTGGACGATCGGGACCGGGAACTACGACGGCATCAACTACGGGCTGTTCTACAGCGACCGGATGATGGAGCGCATCGTCAACAATGTCGTCACCGAGGTCCACCGTCTGAACGGGGATAAAATACTGGTCGGTGAATGCGGCCACGCGACCCGTTCCGCCTGGTATGTCCCGACCTTCTGCGGTCCCGACGCGCCTCCTGTGATCAACTGTCTCCAGTACGCTCATGAGAAACTCATGGCCGGCGAGATACCGCTCAAACCGGAGAAGATCAAGGAGCGGGTCACCTACCACGACCCGTGCAATATCGCGCGAAGCGGCAGGATAACCGAAGAACCCCGTGAGATCCTGAAAGCGATCTGCGAGGACTTTGTCGAAATGACGCCGAACCGTACAGAGAACTACTGCTGTGGGGGGGGCGGGGGGACGGTTTCGATCGACGAGATCCGGAAATTCCGTACCGGACCCATGGGCAAGCGCAAAGCGGACCAGATCCGCGCCACCGGCGCGCACCTTCTCGTCTCTCCCTGCGCGAACTGCAAGAAACAGCTCAAGGAGATCTGCGAGGACAACGATCTGGAGGAGGTCCGGGTCGTCGGGCTGCACGACCTGCTGCTCGAGGTGATCGACTTCGGAGTCCCGGTCCCGGGTGGGGACGATGGTGACCCGGAACCCGGGACTGCCGGAGAGGAGGAGTGAGTGCGATGACGATAGACGTTCTGCTTCAATGGCTGCGAGGGCCTGTCTTCTGGGCGGGGCTGGCCTTCCTGGTACTCGGACTGGGTCGCCATGTGGCCATCACCCTGTGGGGGATCGTTCGCACCTGGAACCGGGCCGGCGACAAAACCATCCCCGTGCGTCAGGTTGTGCGCGCTTCACTCGGCTGGATGTTCCTGACTCAAGGTCTGAAGAACCGGCTGCTCTTCGGCCTGAACACGCTCATCTTCCACATTGCGGTCATCCTTGTGCCGATCTTCCTGGCCGGGCACATAGCGCTCTGGAAGCAGAGCCTCGGCTTCGGCTGGCCGGCCCTGCCCAACGGACTCTCCACGGCCTTGACCATCATCGCGGTCATAGCGGCCGTCACGATCGTAATCCAGCGGATCGTTTTCAAGGCCTCACGGAAACTGAGCCGGTTCCAGGACTTTGCGATGCCGCTGATCGTCGCGATACCCTTCGCCACGGGATTCCTGGTGATGCACCCGGCCTGGAACCCCTTCTCACACCAGTTCATGCTGTTCCTCCACGTAATGAGCGGTGATCTCCTCCTCTTCCTGATCCCGCTGACCAAGATCAGTCACATGGTGCTCCTGCCGGGCACCCAGATCATCTCAGAACTCGCCTGGCACTTCCCTCCTGAATCGGGACGCAGGGTGGGTGAAGCCCTCGGGAAAGCGAATGAACCGATATGATTGACTCTCCAGCGATCCTCATCGATACGACCCGCTGCGTCGGCTGTGAAGAATGCGTCGCTGCGTGCAAGGAAGAGAACGGTCTCGGCAAGGATCGGCCGTGGCGCGGACAGGGCGCGATCGATGCCCTCTCAGCCACGCGAAACTGTACGGTGCACCGTCGGCCGGAGGACCACTTCGTCCTGCAGCAGTGTCGTCACTGCCTTGAACCGGCCTGCGTGAGTGCCTGTCTGGTGGGCGCCATGCAGAAGACGCCCGAGGGACCGGTGATCTACGACGCAGATCGGTGCATGGGATGTCGCTACTGCATGCTCGCCTGTCCGTACGGGATCCCCCGCTACGACTGGGACCGGGCAATACCGTTTGTGCACAAATGCACCATGTGTCATCACCTGCTCATCGAAGGCGGGATCCCGGCGTGTGTGAAAGCCTGCCCTCAGGAGGCAACGGTCTTTGGAAGCCGCCCCGACCTGCTGGCTGAGGCCGATCGGCGTATCGCGGGCGATCCCGACACATACATCGACCGGATATTCGGGGAACATGAAATAGGCGGGACCTCGGTCCTGTATATCTCCGATATCCCGCTCGATTTCCTCTCCTGGAAACCGGATCTGGGCACCGAGGCACTACCTGATCTGACCTGGCAGTCTCTGAGCAAGGTACCGCCGATGATCCTTGGAATGGGCGCCTTCATGAGCGGCGCGTTCTGGGTGATCAACCGCCGCATGAAGCTTTCCTCGAGGGAGGACGAAGAGACCAATGCTTAATCGACTGACGATCCTGAAATCGTTCCTGTGGGCGTCCGTGGGGGTTCTGGCAGCTGTCTCGATGGTCCGGTTCACCCGGGGGCTTGGCGCGGTCACGAATCTGTCAGATGTGTCGCCGTGGGGTTTGTGGATCGGATTCGACGTGATGGCGGGAGTGGCGCTGGCCGCTGGCGGATTCGTCATGGCCGCGACCGTATACATCTTCGGTCTTGAAAAATACCGGTCGTGCGTGCGCCCGGCAATCCTGACCGCCCTGCTGGGGTATTTTGCCGTCGCGGTGGGACTCCTCTACGATCTGGGCCTGCCGTGGAACATCTGGCATCCCATGATCTACTGGCAGCATCACTCGGTGCTGTTCGAAGTGGCCGTCTGCGTGATGCTCTACCTGACGGTACTCTCCCTCGAATTCGCGCCGGTGGTTCTTGAGCATCCCCTCTTTGGTCGTCCGATATTCCAGCGGTTCCTGAAATTCCTGAGGAAGATCACCATTCCCCTGGTGATCGCCGGCATTGTCCTCTCGACACTGCATCAGTCTTCGCTCGGTTCGCTCTTTCTGATTTCACCTGCAAGACTGCACCCGCTCTGGTACTCCTCCATCATCTATATCTTCTACTTCATCTCGGCGATCGGCCTCGGTCTGATGATGGTGGTCCTGGAAGGGCTGCTGACGTCCTGGTTCTTCGATCACAAAGTCAGGAAGGACCTCCTGCCGGGCATGGGGATCGCCGCCTCAGTCGTGCTCTGGTTCTATGTGATCCTGCGTCTGGGAGATCTCACTCTCCGTGGCGATCTGGGGTTGGCGTTCGATGGTTCGTGGCAGAGTTTCCTCTTCTTTTTCGAACTCGGCATGGCCGCGATCCTGCCGGCAACGCTCCTGCTTTTCCGTCGGGTGCGCTCCTCCATCACCGGGATGGCGATCTGTGCCGGTCTCACCATCCTGGGCATGATCGGCTACCGGCTCGATATGAGTATCGTCGCCTTCGCCCGGCCCGAGGGGTGGGGATATTTCCCGAGCTGGGCGGAGATCGCCGTGAGTGTTGGAATCGTCTCCTGCTGTATCCTGGTCTTCATCTTCTTTGTCGAGCACCTGAAGGTCTATGACGAACCGGCCCACGTCAAACCGGGGAAGCCGAGCCATGACGCGGCGACACTGCACGATCTGATGCCGAGTGAACAGGCTTCACCCCGACGGTACTCACTGGTGGCCCTCATGGCCGCGGTAGCGGCCCTGTTCTTCCTGCCGGTCAGTGGTGCCGAACCGGTACGGACACCGGTCTCAACCCCACGGATGGTGGAGGGATTCTCCGTCGCCCGTCAGGCCGGGGATTTCCACGCTCTTGAGATGTGTGAGCCGGGAGATCGGCCTCTGAGCGCCGAGAGCCCGATACCGCTTTTCGCCATCAATGGAAACCGGAATGAAACGCTCGTTCTCTTCAACCATGCCGGCCATGTCGATCGGGAGGGGGGGGATGATTCCTGCCGATTGTGTCACCATCTCGATCTTCCCTATGACCTCAACTCTGCATGTTTCGAGTGTCATCGGGACATGTACGAACCGGTATCGCTCTTCGATCACACCCTGCATGTGCAGAAGCTCAATGGCAACGATGGCTGTACCGAGTGTCACCCTGACGGACGAGAGGTCAAGGATTCCGAGACCTCCACTGCATGCGTCGAGTGTCACCTGAATCCTGAAGCAACCAGCGTCATCATCAAACGTCCCGATCCCCGCTGGCAGGACGCGCCCGGGTACATGGATGCGATGCACGATCTCTGCGTCACCTGTCACAAACGGAGAGCCCGGGAGGAACCGGGACGGTTCGCAGACCTCCTCGAGCGGTGTGACGCGTGCCACGATGCCGACTATGGCCCGATGCTTGAGGAGATGGCTCCCGTCAGGAATACCTCCCGTCTGATTGTCCAGAATGGAGACGGGCATTGAAAGGAACTGATGCCATCATGACACCGGATACCGGATCAGGAGGAGACAGGTCTGGCAATGACATGCTCGATGCAGCAAGTCGGGAATGGCTCCGGCAGCACCTGTTCGACGAGGTCCCTGTCTCCATCAGTGTGATCAGTCCCGACTACCGGATCGTCGAGGGGAATCAGCGCTTCACCGAGGAGTATGGGGAGTGGAAGGGGCGTGAGTGTTTCGAGGTCTACAAAGGTCGGTCGGAACGGTGCAAGCGATGCGCGGCCTCAGAGACCTTCGCCGATGGCAAGGTTCGGACCAGAGAGGAAGAGGGCACCTATCGTCATGGCGGCAAGTCGCATTATCTGGTGCAGATGGTCCCCATCGTGCAGCCGGACGGAACTATTCCATACGTCATCGAGATGTCCACCGACATCACCCAGGTGAAGCGGCTCGAGCATGAGAAACGGGAGGCCCAGCGCCTGGCCGCGGTGGGGGAAACCGTGGCCGGTATCGCTCATGGGATCAAGAACGTGCTCATGGGACTCGAGGGCGGACTCTATGCAGTCAACACCGGTATCGAGCAGGCAGACGACGAGAGAATCGCCCGCGGCTGGTTGATGGTGGAGGAGAACGTAACCCGGATCTCCCAGTTCGTGAAAGAGTTCCTCGATTTCGCTCGGGGTCGGGAAGCCACAGTCTCGATGATTGATCCTGCCCGTCCGGTTGCAGAGGTGGTGGAACTCTACGCGGAACGGGCCGCGCAATCGGGAATCTACCTGAACGTGCATATCGAGGCTGGGATCGTGCCTGCACCCCTCGATGAGGAGGGGATCCACACCTGCCTGGCCAATCTGATCTCGAACGCGATCGACGCCTGCACCTTCAGTGAGCGTAAAAGCGACCACGTAGTATCGGTCTCCCTGCGCGAGGAAGAAGGC